>CAZUBV010000021.1:0-15819 GCA_964618875.1 uncultured Flavobacteriaceae bacterium | reverse complement strand
AATCGGAAAAGCAGCATCCATACGCTGGTAAACAATAGTCACTACCCCATCCGCCTCAATAAACTCACTTGTTTTAGCTACTGGTGAGTACATGCTAATTTGATTAAATAAATAGGACCATAAAAATGAGCCGAATAGCATCCAACCAAAGGCAATTACACCTATTATCTTATCAATAGAAAATCTGCGGATTACAATAAGCGCAGTAAAGGCAGATAGCGGTAGAACTGCAACCCAATACGCCAAATAAGACATATTGAAAAGGGCAGCATGGCTCTTGAGTCCGAAATACACTCCAACAGTAAGTGCTAGAGATAATAGCAATAGAACCCACAATCCAATTACAATCGGTCTTTTGCGGTTTTCAGCGGATAGTCGATCTAAATACACTCCAATTACTACCGCTAAAAAACCAAAGGCAGGCATCGGGTAATTCGGAAGTTTCGTACTCGAGAGACTGAAAAAACTAATTACCCCGATACTCACTGATAAACAAAGTGATAACCAAGTTGAGCCGGCTTTGCGCTTAAATGCATCGATTACAGCCGGTATACCCCAAATGCCAAATGGCAATAACCCAAGGATCACCAGAAGTGGAGTGATAATAAAAGGTCCTCCGTGTCCCTCTTTTTGATCGCTGAAACGATGGAGATTATGATCGAGAAAAAACCCTTCCGTAAACGCCCCATCGGTTTCAATATGTGCCAGAACGTACCAGGGTAGTGCAATAAACAGGGCTAATAAAGCCCCCTTAACAGGGTGAAATGAGCGGATATTTTGAAAACTCCAACTTCGATTAAAAGTGAAGTATAAGCCTGCAGCTATAACAACAACAACTGCAGCAACAGGTCCCTTAGTGAGCAAACCTAAGCCCAAAAAAACATAAGCAAATAAGAGGTTTTTTTCAGCTTTAGAAACGTCAAAACGATGAAAAAACACCAGTGTAGCCGTGATGAAAAAAATCAAATAAGGATCGGGCACAGACATGTGAAATTCTTGTGCGAATAATAGTGAGCTAATAAACACAATACCTGTAAATACGGCAGTTCGTGCTGATATATTTCGTGCGGTCTCGACTACAATTAAATAAAAAGTAAGCGCTCCAAAAACGGCCGAAAATAGTCGAGCTCCGAACGGGCCAACTCCAAATAAGAGATATCCTAAAGCGATAAAGAAGTAGTGAAGCGGTGGTTTATCAGTTCGAATTTCGCCGTTGAATTTCGGAAAAAACCACTCACCATTTTGAAGCATCTCACGAGCAGCCTCACTGTTTTTAGCCTCATCTAAAATCGTTATCGGATAACTTCCGCTGAACTGTCCAAAGACAAGTAGCGCAAAAAGGCTATAAAACAACCAAGGGTAGCGCTTTATAAGCTGATAGATAAAACGAATTAGTTTCTGCATTTTTCAAACCAGCTTTTAGGATAACGAAGCATAACATACAAGGCGATAAGGGTGGACCAAACACCGAAAAGCATACCTGCATAGACATCTATATACCAGTGCTGGCCTAAGTACACCCGAGAAACACCCGCAGTAAGTGCCACTATGGTAAGAAGGTACGAAAGTCGCTTTGAATCAAGCATACTAGATAAAAAACTAGCAAAGAAAAAGACCGTGGTAGTATGACCCGAAGGGAAACTATTTAGTTTTTTCATCGATAGGCCTTCAATCCAATCAAAGGCATGTGATAAACCTATTTGCTGGTAATATAAAAACGGGCGTTCGAACCCGTGAGTAAGCCACTGCTTAAAAACATGGACGAAAACGGCATGAAGGGCAAAACCAACAACGAACGCGTACACCCATTTCAGGGGTTTGTACCAGTAAATAAGAAGTGCTATGAGTATCGCATAAGTAGCATCACCTAGATAGGTAACTACCGCAAAAAATTCATTCAAACCTGGACGATGTATCGCATTCAGTATCTCAAATAGCCATCCGCGTCTGAGTATCGCAAGAGGAAATCCAGCACCAAGGAGCACAAAAAAAGGCACTAATTTGCTTATGTATGGCTTCATTTAGGGAGTCATGAAAAAGCAAAATTAAGCATTAAGTCTGCTTTGGGAGACAATGGGTTATAACTATCTTTGCCACCTAATCAGAAGATTGACCATGATACGGGTAACCCTACCAGACGGAGCTGTAAAAGAAGTGCCCACAGGCAGCACTCCACTTGACATCGCATTAACTATCAGCGAAGGTCTCGCGAGAAACGTAATCTCAGCGAGCTATAATGACACCACTATTGAGGTAAGTACCCCGCTTGAAGCAGACGGACGATTAAAGCTTTTCACCTTTAATGACGATGAAGGAAAAAAAGCCTTTTGGCACTCTAGCGCTCACCTTCTTGCTCAAGCTATCGAACAATTATATCCTGGTGTACACCTTACTATTGGCCCGGCAATTGAGCAAGGCTTTTACTATGATATTGATTTCAAGGAACATACAATAAGTGAAAAGGATTTCCCGGCTATTGAAAAACGTGCCCTAGAAATCGCACGCGAGAAACATAATTTCAAGCTGCGCTCTGTAGCTAAGGCTGATGCTCTTAGTTACTATCAAAATCAATCGAATCCTTTCAAAATTGAACTGATCGAAAACTTAACTGACGGAGAAATTACCTTCTGCGATCACAGTGATTTTACCGATCTATGTCGCGGCGGACACCTACCCCATACCGGATTCATTAAAGCTTTTAAGATTTTGAGTATTGCTGGAGCCTATTGGCGGGGAGACGAAAAAAATAAGCAACTTACACGAGTTTACGGTATTTCGTTTCCGAAACAAAAGGACCTTACAGAGTACCTTGAGGCGGTAGAAGAAGCCAAAAAGCGTGACCACCGAAAACTTGGCAAAGAATTAGAACTCTTCACCTTTTCGGCAAAAGTGGGACAAGGTCTACCCCTATGGTTACCAAAAGGAGCCGCACTGCGTGAGCGTTTAGAGAATTTTCTTAAACAGGCACAAAAAGCAGCGGGGTATGAAATGGTAGTTACTCCACATATCGGACAAAAGGAACTATATGTAACCTCTGGTCATTACGCCAAGTACGGTGAGGATAGTTTTCAACCCATTCGAACTCCGAAAGAGGATGAAGAATTCTTACTCAAACCAATGAATTGTCCGCATCACTGCGAAATTTACAAGCACAGTCCATTCAGCTATAAAGACTTACCTAAGCGTTACGCAGAATTCGGAACGGTTTACCGCTATGAACAAAGCGGTGAGTTACATGGATTAACCAGAGTAAGAGGATTTACACAAGATGATGCCCATATCTTCTGCACCCAAGAACAACTTTTGGGAGAATTTGAAAATGTGATCGATCTAACCTTGTATGTACTAGGCTCATTAGGGTTTGAAAACTTTACCGCGCAGGTATCTGTCCGTGACCCACAAAAACCAGAAAAATATATAGGTGAGGTATCAAACTGGGAAAAGGCAGAGGCAGCCATTATCACAGCGGCCAAAAATAAAGGGCTTACTTATGTAATCGAAGAAGGAGAAGCTGCATTCTACGGCCCAAAGCTCGACTTCATGATTAAAGACGCCTTAGGTCGTAAATGGCAACTTGGAACTATTCAAGTAGATTACAACCTACCCGAACGATTCGATTTGCATTACAAAGGCAGCGACAATGAACAGCATCGCCCTGTAATGATACATAGAGCACCATTTGGAAGTTTAGAGCGCTTTATCGCGTTACTTCTAGAGCATACCGGAGGAAACTTCCCACTTTGGCTCATACCGATTCAAGCTATCATTCTGCCTATCAGTGAGAAACACGAAAAATATGCGGAAAAAGTTTTAAAATCGCTAGAAAATCACGAAATTCGCGCCCTTATCGACCGTCGCAACGAGACTCTTGGCAAAAAGATTCGTGAGACTGAGATGAAGAAAGTACCACTAATCATTGTCGTTGGAGAAAAAGAAGAGCAAGAATCTCTTATTAATATCCGCAAACACGGTGGTGAGAATCTAGGGTCGATGACCGTAGAAGAATTTGCGAAACAAGTAAAAACTGAGATTCAGCAAACACTGAAATCGTTTAAATAAAGTCTAACTAAAATTATAGCGCCATAGCAATACGCAGAAAACGCACTAAACCCCAGGGACGTCGAGAAATCTCGAACCCGCACAACATCAACGAGTTCATCACCGCAAGAGAAGTGCGCCTGGTAGGAGAAAACGTTGAAATAGGGGTCTACCCTATCTCAAAGGCATTAGCCATTGCCGAAGAACAGGAACTAGACTTGGTAGAAATTTCTCCAAAAGCTGACCCTCCTGTTTGTAAGGTTATTGATTACAAAAAGTTCTTGTACGAACAGAAAAAACGAGAAAAGGTAATCAAGTCGAATGCAACAAAAGTGGTGGTAAAGGAAATTCGATTCGGCCCTCAAACTGATGAGCACGATTTCGAATTCAAAAAAAGACATGCTGAGAAGTTCTTAAAAGAAGGGGCAAAATTAAAAGCCTTTGTATTTTTCAAAGGACGATCGATTGTCTATAAAGACCAAGGAGAAATTCTACTATTAAAGCTAGCTCAAGAGCTAGAAGAATTTGGAAAAGTAGAGCAAATGCCACAACTAGAAGGTAAGCGTATGACAATTTTCATCGCTCCTAAAGTGGTTAAAAAATAAATAGCGGGTAATTAAACTATAGGATCATGCCAAAAATGAAAACCAAATCTAGTGCCAAGAAGCGTTTTACGATTACTGGTTCTGGAAAAATTAAAAGAAAGCACGCTTTCAAGAGTCATATTCTGACTAAGAAATCTAAAAAGCGTAAGCTTAAACTCACGCACAACACCCTAGTGCACGAGTCAGACATGAACAGTATTAAAGAACAGTTACGTCTGAAATAAGTTCAGGGAATTATTAACCATGGAGTTCGGCTCACCATAAAGATTCGTTAAGAACGCCGACTACAAAAACTAATTAGTATGCCAAGATCAGTAAATTCAGTTGCTTCAAGAGCACGCAGAAAAAAAGTCCTCAAATTAGCTAAAGGTTATTTTGGGAGAAGAAAAAATGTTTGGACCGTTGCCAAAAACGCCGTAGAGAAAGCACTTCTTTACGCCTACCGTGACCGTAGAAACAAAAAGAGAAATTTTAGAGCCCTTTGGATTACCCGTATTAATGCAGGCGCAAGACTGCACGGCATGTCCTATTCTCAATTCATGGGAGCTCTTAAAAAGCACCAAATCGAACTTAACAGAAAGGTTCTAGCTGACTTAGCAATGAACCAACCTGAGGCTTTCAAAGCTCTTGTTCAAAAGGTAAAATAATGTTAAAATAACCCCGCTATAAAAATCCTGATGCAACTTGCATCGGGATTTTTTTTGAACTATGGATTTTTCAACAGTTAAAATGGTAGTAACCGATATGGACGGTACGCTACTGAATGAAAAACATGAGGTTAGCACCGAATTTTTTGAGCTTTTTCAAAAAATGCAACAGAGAGGGATCCGATTTGTAGCCGCAAGCGGCAGACAATACCCCAGTATGGTATCGAAACTGGAGCCGATTAAAGGTCAGATGAGCTTCATCTCAGAAAATGGTGCTCTGATTGTTGAAAATGATACGGTGATTCACTCTCGAGGAATCGAAATGAATCAGGTTACCGATCTATTAGAATACCTCGGTGATGAGTCAGCCATTGAGTCGATCATATGTTGTGCAGAAAAAGCGTATTCTACCAGTAAAAATCAAGACTTTCACCAATTACTTCACGAGTATTACTCCAGTCACGTACTAATCGATCACCCCGGTGAAGTTAGACACGAACCACTCAAAATTGCCCTTTACCACCCCATCAGTGGTGAGCAGCATATTTACCCAAGCGTACAACACTACAGTAAACACTTACAGGTTAAAATATCTGGAGATTATTGGGTTGACCTCTCACATAAGGATGCTAACAAAGGTGTTGCATTAACTCGTTTATTAGAACAGTATCAAATAAAACCCGACGAGATTATTGTCTTTGGCGACTACCTCAACGACCTTGAAATGCTCCAACTCACTCCAAATAGCGTCGCTATGGGTAATGCGCATGAACAGGTAAAGAAACTAGCCAAGTACCAGACCGAAAGTCACCAAAACTTAGGGGTAGAAAAAATTCTTTCCCAGCTACTTACGTTCTAAAAGGGCATATCATCATCTGAAGCGAAGGCATCAGAAATAGAAGGACGTATTCGGCTAAGGTCATCATTCATCTTAGATTGAAACTCAAAGGGCGCATCATGACGATCTAAATTATCGAACTTACCTAACGAACCAATAAACTTCAATCGGATGTTGTCTAAACCTCCATTTCGGTGTTTAGCAATAATAAGTTCAGCCTGACCCTCTGTCGGAGATTGTTGTTCATCATCCCACTCCTCAATTTTATAGTACTCAGGACGATAAATGAACGATACAATATCAGCATCTTGCTCAATCGCGCCAGATTCTCTCAGGTCTGAAAGTAATGGGCGCTTTGATCCACCTCGAGTTTCTACTGCCCTAGATAGCTGTGATAAGGCAATTACAGGAACATTAAGTTCTTTCGCTAGTGCTTTAAGATTACGAGAAATAGTAGAGATTTCTTGCTCACGATTTCCTCCTTTTTGACTCGACCCGGCGGTCATTAATTGAAGGTAATCGATAATAATAAGCTTAATACCGTGCTGTGAGGCAAGTCTTCGAGCTTTAGCTCTCAAATCAAAAATGGATAGCGACGGCGTATCATCAATAAACAAAGGCGCTTTTTCAAGTGCCTTAACTTTCACGTTAAGCTGCTCCCATTCATGCTTCTCTAATTTTCCAGTTCTGAGTTTTTCAGAGCTCAGTCCAGTTTCTGATGAGATAAGGCGCGTTATCAATTGAACCGAAGACATTTCAAGAGAGAAAAAAGCAACAGGCTGGCCCGCATTTACGGCGATATTTCGGGCCATAGAAAGGGTTAGAGCCGTTTTACCCATACCTGGCCTAGCAGCAATGATGATTAAATCACTAGGTTGCCAGCCCGAGGTAACTGAATCTAGGCGTTCAAAGCCTGAGGCTATACCACTTATGCCTTCCTTATTCGAGATTTCTTCAATCTTCTTTTTTGCCTGAATAACTAAATCTTGGGCAGATTCAGCAGAGCGCTTGAGATTACCTTGAGTAACTTCGTAAAGACGAGCCTCAGCTTGATCTAATAAATCAAAAACATCTTGATTATCGCTGTAGGCCTCCTCTATTATCTCAGTTGAGATCTTAATAAGGCTACGCTGAACAAACTTTTGAAGAATAATTCTAGCGTGAAACTCGATGTGTGCCGACGATCCAACGCTGCGAGACAAGTCAATCAGATAGTAATCTCCACCAACCTTTTCAAGTTTATTTTTTTGTTTCAGAAGATTTGAAACCGTTAGTATATCGATCGGTTTGGTATCCTGAAATAACTCAAAAATGGCTTCAAATATATGCTGATGTGCTTCGACATAAAATGCTTCTTTATGGAGAATATCGATAACCTCATCAACTCCTTTCTTATCAATGAGCATTGCTCCGAGTACAACCCGCTCTAAATCTACTGCTTGTGGAGGAACCTTTCCCCGTTCAAGTGAAATCACAGCAGATGATGCCGTCCGGTTTGTAGAAGAATTTGGAGCCTGTGCGTTCATGATCAATTATTCACTGTAAACACCCATTGACGAATACTTCTCCATGCGATCCTTAACGAGTTGTTTAATTGGTACCTGAGATAATTCTTTGTAATTCTTACAAATCTTCTTGCGCATGATATCGAACATTGCATCGCGATCACTATGAGCGCCTCCGAGAGGTTCCTTAATGATCTCATCGATGAGCGTAAGACGCTTCATATCTTTTGCGGTAAGTTTCAATGCATCTGCGGCCAATTCTTTATACTCCCAACTTCTCCAGAGTATAGAAGAACATGATTCTGGTGAGATCACAGAATACCACGAATTTTCTAACATCATTACTCGATCACCTACCCCAATTCCTAAGGCACCACCAGAGGCACCTTCACCGATTATGAAAACCTGAATGGGCACTTCTAATCGAGACATTTCAAGAATGTTACGAGCAATCGCCTCTCCTTGACCGCGTTCTTCTGCCTCAATACCCGGATACGCTCCTGGAGTATCAATAAGGCAAATTACAGGAATACCAAACTTTTCAGCCGATTTCATCAGTCTAAGCGCTTTTCGGTAACCCTCTGGATTCGCCATACCAAAATTGCGGTATTGACGGGTTTTCGTGTTGTAACCTTTCTGTTGTCCAATGATCATATAGGACTGGCCTTCGATTTTGCCGAGGCCTCCGATCATTGCCTTATCATCTCCTACCGATCGATCTCCGTGAAGCTCTAAAAAAGTAGTTCCGCAGAGCGCCTTCACATAATCCATAGTGTAGGGTCTATTCGGATGTCTCGAAAGCTGAACGCGCTGCCAGGGTGCAAGATTACTATATATTTCCTTCTTTTTTGCAGCTAGCTTTTCTTCAATTTTATCACAAGTTTCGCTAACGTCAACTTCGCTTTCCTTGCCAATAATTTGACACTTTTCAAGCTGCTCTTCTAATTCTTTAAGTGGTAATTCAAAGTCTAAATACTCCATAAATCAACCTAGATTTTGAGTTAAGTCGAACGACAAATATACACATTAACGCTTTGCTCTAGACAAGAGTAATAGTGCAAGTGAGCCAAAAAATAACACGGGTATCGACACGGCTAGTAACGGAGAGAATCCAGCTTGCTCGGCAAGTGTGGCAAATACCTTATCAAAAAAAACATAGACGAAAGCGATGGCTATTCCAAAGGCGAGATTAAGCCCTAACCCTCCCCTGCGCTTCACCGAAGAAACTGCAACCGCAATAAGCGTTAATATATAGGCTGAAAGCGGAATTGCCCAACGTTTATATTTTTCGAGAATGTAGGTATTTACTGTCGAACTGCCTCTTCTCTTTTGATCCTTGATAAACTGATTGAGTTCAAATAAATTTTTAGTTTCTGCGACATACGAAACAGGCATTAAATCATCGATGGTGAAAGCAAAAACAGTATCTAACCGACTTTGTTGATAGATCGTTTCTTTATCGCCCTCGAAAACCCGTTTCTTGTAAGAAGTAAGCCGGTAAGTAGAGTCAGCCGCCATAAAACGAATATTGGCAGCAGACATCTTATAAGATAGTCTTCCGATCGAATCAAGCTCTTCTAAGGTAAAATTGTAACCAATTAATCGATTAGGATCAAAATAACTCACGTAAACAAACTGATTGTCGTCGACCTGATTAAATATGTTGCGTGTATTTCGATCCTCCTTATTATTGTGAAAATAGCGGTTCTCGAATCGGTGATAGCCTGCACTAGCTCTGGGTACAAAAAAATTACCCATTGCGAAAATCAGCGTTGCCACAAATGATGCGCCGATCAAATAAGGACGCAAAAATCTGCGATAAGACACTCCCGAACTCAGCATCGCAACAACCTCTGTTCGTGCACTTAACCTAGAGGTGAAAAAGATAATAGCTAGAAAGAGCAGAATAGGCATGAGCATATTACCCAAAACCAACGTGAAATTCAGGTAATAATCGACCACCTCCTCTACAGGAACTTTATTGTCAATAATTTTATTAATCTTTTCAGCTAGTGATGCCAGAATTCCGATTGGAATAAAAAGAAATAGTATCCCAAAAAAGGTTACCAAATATTGTTTTAAAATATAACGATCTAATAGGGTTAGAATCCTCATAAACGTTTACCCATTTTCTCAACCATTACCGCTTTCCAATCGTAAAAGTCTCCAGCTATAATATGCTTTCGTGCTTCTTTTACCAACCAGAGATAAAAACTAAGGTTGTGAAGTGTAGCGATTTGTTTTCCTAAAAATTCATTAGCTACAAATAAATGTCGCAAATAGGCTTTGGTGTAGGTGTGATCTACATAAGAAGTACCCATCTGGTCAATAGGTGAAAAGTCGTCTTCCCACTTTTTATTTTTAATATTGATTGTACCCTCTGAAGTAAACAGCATACCGTTTCGTGCATTTCGGGTAGGCATCACACAATCAAACATATCAATACCCAAAGCAATATTCTCTAGTAAGTTAATCGGTGTACCTACCCCCATTAGATATCTAGGTTTATCTGCTGGTAGGATATCACAAACCAGTTCGGTCATTGCATACATATCCTCAGCTGGCTCCCCTACGGATAGTCCGCCAATGGCATTACCCACTGCACCTACAGAAGCGATATACTCAGCTGATTTTTCTCTTAGCTTAGGATATACAGAACCTTGAACGATCGGAAAAAAGGCTTGAGAATAACCATATTTATAGGGCAACTTATCTAAAGCGTCTAAACAACGATCAAGCCAGCGATGCGTCATGTGCATAGATCGAGCCGCGTAATTGTATTCGCAAGGATACGGGGTGCACTCATCGAAGGCCATGATGATATCCGCGCCGATAGTCCGCTGAATTTCCATTACGTTTTCAGGACTAAAAAAATGCTTTGATCCGTCTATGTGCGATTTAAAGAATACGCCAGACTCATCGATCTTTCTATTGGCAGCTAGCGAATATACTTGGTAACCACCGCTATCGGTAAGCATCGCTCTATCCCACCCAATAAATTGATGAAGCCCACCTGCTTTTTCGATAATCTCAGTTCCTGGTCGCAGGTACAAATGATAGGTGTTCCCTAATATGATTTCAGCCTTAGTATCTGCTTTTAATTCGTGTTGATGGACACCCTTTACCGTACCGAGTGTACCAACCGGCATGAATATGGGTGTTTCGACTGACCCATGGTCTGTTGTAAAGGTTGCAGCGCGGGCTTTTCCGCAGGTTGATTGTATCGTAAAATCCAAGATGAGCTGTTAAAACGTAAAGATAATAGTTACTTTTGAGCACAAATGTACTACTGATGAATCTAACCTACCTCAACGAATTTGTAATTCAAGTAAGACGAGATATCGTTCGGATGGTTCACAATGTGAACTCGGGCCACCCTGGTGGTTCACTTGGATGCACCGAATTCCTTGTTGCTCTCTACGGCGAGCTCATGAATCGCAATGAAACTTTTGATATGAATGGACATGGAGAAGACCTTTTTTTCTTATCCAATGGTCACATTTCTCCCGTATTTTACAGCGTTCTTGCCCGTAGCGGATACTTTCCGATTGAAGAACTCAATACCTTCCGGAAAATAAACTCTCGCTTACAAGGTCATCCGACCACTCACGAAGGACTACCAGGTGTTCGTATCGCCTCAGGCTCTCTAGGACAAGGCCTTTCAGTTGCTGTAGGTGCGGCCCAGGCTAAGAAACTCAACAATGACCCGAATTTGATTTATAGCCTACACGGCGATGGAGAGCTTCAAGAGGGCCAAAATTGGGAAGCTATTTTATATGCATCGGCGAAAGGAGTTGATAATTTAATTGCCACGGTAGACTACAACGGCCAGCAGATTGACGGAAGTACCGACCAGGTTCTTTCACTTGGAAACCTCAAAGCTAAATTTGAAGCCTTTGATTGGCAGGTTGTTAGCATTGAGAAAGGAAACGACCTTGCATCTATTATTGAAGGAATAAATCATGCCAAGTCTTTGACCAGAAAAGGCAAACCCGTTGCCGTTCTACTTCACACCATGATGGGTAACGGTGTCGACTTTATGATGCATACCCACGCATGGCACGGAAAAGCCCCTAACGACGCTCAACTAGAACAAGCCTTAGCTCAAAACCCTGAAACCTTAGGCGACTACTAAACAACAGACCATGAAGTATACAAATCAAGGATCAAAAGACACTCGAAGCGGATTTGGTGACGCAATGACCCAACTCGGCAGAACAAATCCAAATGTCGTTGCGCTATGCGCCGATCTAGTGGGGTCACTAAAAATTCAGCCCTTTATTGACGAAAACCCAGAGCGATTTTTTCAGATCGGTATAGCTGAAGCCAACATGATGGGTATTGCAGCAGGACTTACCATAGGGGGAAAGATTCCCTTCACCGGAACCTTTGCTAACTTTTCGACAGGTAGAGTGTACGACCAAATTCGACAATCGATTGCGTACTCTGGAAAAAACGTAAAAATCTGTGCATCCCATGCCGGAATAACGCTAGGCGAAGATGGTGCAACCCATCAAATTCTAGAAGACATTGGAATGATGAAAATGCTCCCGCACATGGTTGTTATCAACCCTTGCGACTACAATCAAACTAAGGCAGCTACACTCGCAATCGCAGATTACGAGGGACCTGTATACCTTAGATTCGGACGGCCCGTAGTGCCTAATTTTACCGATTCATCAGCTCCCTTCGAAATTGGTAAAGCAGTCCTTCTCAAAGAAGGTACTGATGTAACGCTAATCGCCACAGGGCATTTAGTGTGGGAAGCGCTTTTAGCTGCAGATGCGTTAGAAAATCAGGGCATCTCAGCAGAAGTACTAAATATTCACACCATTAAACCCTTAGATAACGATGCAATTTTAGCATCGGTCAGAAAAACAGGTTGCGTGGTAAGTTGTGAAGAACACAATTACCTAGGTGGTCTTGGGGAAAGCGTGGCACGAGTTTTGTCTTTAAATCACCCAGCACCGCAAGAGTTTGTTGCCACCAATGACACCTTTGGCGAGAGCGGAACACCAGAAGAATTAATGAAAAAATACGGGCTTGATGCAGTGGCTATTGAGAAAGCTGTTCAGCGCGTTTTAAAAAGAAAATAAGCATGAAAAAAATTGTACTTACTACTGTATTATGTCTAGTAGCCAGCCTTAGCTATGCGCAAGAGCAAAATTCTTGGGGTATTAAGGGAGGTCTGAACTACAACTCGAATGGAGAACTGAAAAACGAAGTGACAGACATCACCGAAGACCCTAAATCAAATACTGGTTTTCATTTCGGGTTCTATAAAAAAATGCACTTGCTCGGATTTTTCCTAAGACCAGAACTGGTATATACCGAGACCACTTCTGACTACATCGGACAGGAACTTACCATTTCAAAGCTTGATTTACCCTTCAACATTGGGTCGAATTTTATCGGACCTACTTATATTTTCGCTGGCCCGAGTTTTCAATACATCTTAAATGGTGAATTTGACGGCGTTGACGCACAAAGTGGTTTAAAAGACATCACTTTAGGAGCCAATTTCGGATTTGGTGTGAAACTTAAAAAACTAGCTCTAGATCTTCGTTATGAGAGAGGGCTAACAGCTAAGGAGACCCGTTTTGTTCGAGATAACGTCAGTGATGGGGTAAATATAGATCTTAGACAAGACCAGCTCATCTTAAGTCTATTTATCGAGCTTTAATTACTCGTCGCAGTCGTCTCCATCACCGTCTCCATCCGCATCATAAAAACTAGTCGGATCATGCGGATCTAAGCCAAGTGATAGCTCGCATTTAGTCGGTGTTCCATCGCCATCATCATCCGCATCTAGAAAATCGTTTGCCGTGGGTAAGCGATTTTCTATTTCGTAATCTTCGTCGGTATTATCATCATAGAGATACCCATTTCCATTACGGTCTTCTAAAATCGACAGGATTCCGTCGCCGTCGTGATCGGTATAAATGGCTCGGATGAGGGTGATCTCAAAAAAGATTGGCCCGTATTGAGGAATATCAGCTGTAATGGTATTATAGGAAGCTAATGCAGAAGGAAAGAAAATAAAGCCATGTCCTGGATTAACCGCAGAAAAAGTACCGTCTAAGTTTTCGGTGACACTCTCGGCTTCTTTGAAAAAGGGAACTCCTTCGGCGAAACCTCTAAATCCCTGAAAAGGGGCTTGAATAGTGGCCAAATCAAACCATGAACCACCCTGTTTTACCTGGTCAAAAATAGACAGGTCTAAGTTTCTACCTGTATACTGTACATAAACTGAATCAGCAACCGTCGGCTGTTTACCCACCCCAGGGTTCACTCTAAAATAGTACAGATTATGTGCAATACCCTCCTCAATTTCTGTGGTGGTATAGTCAGAAGGATCTAGATTAAATTCGGAAGGCCTTACTTTTATCGAAGCAACACCTAATCTCGTATCATCCCATAATGAGAGATCGCCATCAGTTGCAGGTGCTATTTGATTTTCTTTATAGGTATGAGATTGTAAAAATCCGACCAATTCTTCTTCGTTGACTGCCCGAATGGAATCGAGTGAGGCGGGCCTAACCGTAATCGGTCCATCTAGACCGTTATCCTTGCCACAAGAAGTTAAAAATCCGATAAATGAAATAAGTAGTAGTTTACGTAACATGAAACCCTCTGAGAATTAAGGCGGCAAGATACAATTTTCCCCTATTTTTGTAGGAGACTTAACACCTTTTAAGAAATTGCGAATCGACAAGTACTTATGGGCCGTGCGATACTTTAAGACAAGATCTATCGCTTCGGACGCCTGCAAAAAAGGAAAAATCCAAGTGAATGAAGGTGTTGCAAAGCCTTCAAAAGAGGTTTTTCCCGGAGACCGACTTATCGTAAAAATCGATCAAATTAGTTATCAACTCGAGATAATTGACTTACCCGCTAGCCGAGTTGGTGCTAAACTGGTAGATCAATACCGCAAAGATCATACCCCCAAGGATGCGTTTGAGAATAGAGAATTCGCTAAACTTGCTCAAGAGTACTACCGTCAAAAAGGAGAAGGTCGCCCCACTAAAAAAGATCGCAGATCTATCGAAGCTTATACCTCTGATACCGAATGAAAGAACTCATACTTACTCATCAAAAAATAGCACATACCACACGAAGAATCGCTTTTCAAATTCTTGAAACGTATTCTGGAGAGTCTTCAATAATCGTTGCAGGGGTCAAAGGGTCGGGAATGACCTTTGCTCAAAAAATCGCTCAAGAACTACAAAAAATCAGCGATTTAGAAATAACGGTGGTCGAGGTATTATTAAATAAACAAGCTGTTCTAGAAGAGACCACCCATCTTAGCTGTTCGATTGAACTGATAAAAGACCAATCAGTCGTGCTAGTTGATGATGTACTTAATTCAGGAGCAACACTGATGCATGCCTGTATTCCTTTCTTAAGAGGACAGGTGAAAAAACTGAAAACCGCGGTTTTAGTAAATCGAAATCACAAAAAATTCCCTATCAAAGCGGATTTTAAAGGAATCTCATTATCAACCTCTTCTTTTGAGCACGTCGAGGTGATTTTCGAACCAGAAAACGATCGAGCGTATCTAGAGTAACGCCAGTATTTCTTCGGAAATAGCTTGCTGATCTTTAGCATCAATAGGTACCACATGATCAGCCTGCAAGTAAAAGTGTGAACGTTCGAACAAATGTTTACCTATAAATTCAGGCAGCTCAGTACTAGTAAGTTGCTGAATTAGTGGACGGCTATCTTTCTGGTTAATAAGCCGATCTGTAAGAGTAGCTATCGAAGCTTTTAAATAAATAGTTACTGCATCGGAATGTGATTTCATTTGCTCTAAAGCATCACCATAACAAGGTGTTCCCCCGCCCGTGGCAATTACCATCGACCCAGATCGCCCTAAGATATCTAAAAGTACTTCTCGTTCTAGTTTTCTAAATCTAAGCTCTCCAAATCGCTCAAAATACTGAGATACACTCAGATTAACAAGCTCCTCGATTTCCGCATCCAAATCAATAAAACTAGTAGCTAAACGTTCTGATAATAAACGACCTATGGTCGATTTACCAGAACCCATATAGCCAAGAAGAATAATTTTCATTTTTTGCTTGTTGATTTCTCAAATATAGCCCTTATATTTGCACCCGCTAATTAGACCTGGTAGCTCAGCTGGTAGAGCAATACACTTTTAATGTATGGGTCCTGGGTTCGAG
>CAZUBV010000020.1:1907-16267 GCA_964618875.1 uncultured Flavobacteriaceae bacterium | reverse complement strand
CACTAAAGTTTCAGAAGAGACTTTTCCGTACAAAAACGTTTTATCCTAGTAACTCCAAGAGCTGTTGGGCGTGATCTTTTGTACGAACCTTATCGATTACGTGAGAAATCACCCCCTGTTCATTAATTAAAAAGGTAGTGCGGTGTAAGCCGTCGTACTCTTTGCCCATAAACTTTTTAGGTCCCCAAACCCCGTAAGCGTCTATTAACGTGTGATCGGTGTCAGCAAGAAGATCGTACCGAAAGTTGAATTTTTCTTGAAATTTCAATTGCTTTTCTGGGGTGTCTTCGCTTACTCCAAAAATCTCGTACCCCAAAGATTTTAATTGATCGTAATAATCGTTTAAGCTACAGGCCTCAGCGGTACAACCCGGAGTATTGGCCCGAGGATAAAAAAACAAAATGTATTTCTTACCGGCTAACTCCTCACTGCTTATTGATTGATTTAATTGATTTCTTACCTCAAATTGAGGGGCTTTATCGCCAACTTTAAGTGTATTCATCGCTATTTTTGTGAGTAAATTTAAGGATTTATGACCAAGAGCGAAAAAGTTGACTACTGCATAGAAACACTCGAGCGTATCTATCCTGAGATTCCTATACCGCTTGATCATAAAGACCCTTACACTTTATTAATTGCCGTATTATTATCAGCACAAAGTACGGATGTCAGAGTAAATCAAATCACTCCATTACTATTTGCAAAAGCTGACAACCCCTATGATATGGTTCGCCTTAGCGTAGAGGAAATTCGTGAAATCATCAGGCCAGTAGGGCTATCTCCAATGAAATCAAAAGGAATATACGGGCTATCAAAGATTCTTATCGAAAAATATAATGGCACAGTACCAACTGATCTTGAGGCATTAGAAGAACTACCTGCTGTAGGACATAAGACTGCAAGTGTAGTAGTCTCTCAGGCATTCGGTATTCCGGCCTTCCCTGTGGACACGCACATTCATCGACTCATGTACCGGTGGGGATTCTCGAGCGGAAAAAATGTAGTTCAAACTGAGCGAGACGCTAAGCGCCTTTTTCCAAAGGAAAAATGGAATGATCTCCACCTTCAAATCATTTGGTATGGTCGCGAATATTCTCCTGCGAGAGGCTGGGATTTATCTAAAGACATCATCACATCTACCATCGGACGAAAAGAAGTAATTAGACAGTATTTGAAAGCAAAATCTTGAAAGCGAACTACATAGAAATTAAAGGTGCACGTCTGCACAATCTCAAAAATATCGATGTACGTATTCCGCGTGGTAGCTTAACCGTTATTACAGGATTATCAGGGTCGGGAAAGTCGACACTTGCCTTCGACACGCTTTACGCCGAAGGACAGCGAAGATATGTTGAGAGTTTATCAAGTTATGCACGTCAATTTTTAGGAAAATTAGATAAGCCTAAGGTTGATCAAATACATGGTATTGCCCCAGCTATAGCTATTGAGCAAAAGGTAACCAGTTCAAATCCTCGCTCAATAGTCGGCTCAACAACAGAAATTTATGATTATTTAAAACTGCTTTTCGCGCGAATCGGGGTAACCTACTCTCCTATCTCTAATCAACCCGTTAAAAGAGATACAGTCTCGGACGTGGTTGACTTTATAAAAAAACAAGAAGAAGGTAGTCGTTGGCTACTCCTTGCTAACATTATTTTAGGTCCACATCGCGAGGCAAAACGACTCGCCAACTTATTCTCGGAAGCTGGATATGCACGTATTCGATTCCGAGGAGAAATTTTTCGAATTGACCAGCTACCTGACGATTTTGAAGGTAATTTTGAACTTATTATCGACCGTGTGATCGTTCGAAAAGAAGACGAAGACTTTTTAAATCGATTATCCGCAGCAGTTGATAACGCCTTTTTTGAAGGTAAGGGGGAATGTACGTTAGCCTCAATGGATCATTCTGTTGTGCAGCCGTTTTCGGATCGATTTGAAAAGGACGGAATGCTTTTCGAACTTCCTAGCATTCATTTTTTCAGTTTTAACAATCCACTTGGGGCATGTAAACGTTGTGAAGGATACGGTGATCTAGTGGGTATAGATCCAACACTAGTTATCCCAAACACAGGGCTTTCTATCTATGAAGGAGCAATTGCTCCTTGGAATTCAGAGCAATTTTCTCGCTATAAAGATGCGTTAATAACGGCGGCAGCTTCGATTGGAATCTCTATACATAAACCTTGGCATGAACTCCCTATTGAGGCTAAAAATCAAATATGGAATGAACGCAAGGCATTTACAGGAATCCATCGATTTTTCGAGAAAATTGAAGAAAAGAATTATAAAATTCAAAATAGAGTTCTTCTTTCCCGCTACCGTGGGCGATCTACTTGTCCTGACTGTCAAGGAAACAGGTTACGGAAAGAAACTAATTATGTTAAGATAGGCGGAAGAAATCTGTCCGAATTACTTCAATTGCCAGTACTTGATTTATTGGATTGGATAAGTAATCTCAAGCTTTCAGAAGTTCATCATAAAATCGCTGAACGCATCCTTATCGAAGTCCGATCTCGCCTAAATTACCTTGTGAAGGTAGGGCTTGGATACCTAACACTCAATCGTAAATCAAACACCCTTTCAGGTGGTGAAAGTCAACGAATTCACCTGGCAAATGCTATTGGAAGCAGTTTAGTCGGATCAATGTACATTCTTGATGAACCAACTATTGGTCTTCATTCCAAGGATACTGAACAAATCATCGAAGTATTAAAAGACCTAAGAGATTTAGGCAATACGGTGATTGTGGTTGAGCACGATGAAGAAGTTATGCGCGCTGCAGATTACCTGATAGATATAGGTCCATTAGCTGGAAGTAAGGGCGGTGAGGTGGTTGCATCCGCTCCCCCTGACGAATTTCTCTCACAACATTCATTGACTGCTCAGTATTTAAATCAACAATTAACCATTGAGGTTCCTAAAAATCGGATTACACCCAAACACTTCATTACCATTGAAGGAGCGCGAGCGCATAATCTAAAAAATATTGACGTTTCGATTCCTCTTGAATGCCTTACAGTGGTAACCGGTGTATCGGGAAGCGGAAAAAGTAGTCTTATCCGTGGCATCTTATATCCTGCCATACTTTCAAAAATTCAAGGACATGGACCTAAGCCTTTGGAGCACGACAAACTATCAGGTTCTACACATCGTGTTGAAGCCGTTGAAATGATTGATCAAAATCCGATTGGCCGTTCATCACGATCTAATCCGGTTACCTATGTCAAAGCTTACGATGAAATCAGAGAGCTTATGGCACAACAAAAAAGAAGTCAGTTATTTCAATTTAAAGCCAAGCATTTCTCGTTTAATATTGATGGTGGTCGCTGTGAAACCTGCAAAGGAGACGGAACAGTAACCGTTGAAATGCAATTTATGGCAGATGTAGTGCTCACTTGTGAACAGTGCAAAGGAACCCGATTTAAAGATGAGGTTTTAGAGGTCACGTACCATGACAAAAACATTCATGACATTCTAGAACTTACCGTATCTGATGCTTTCGATTTCTTCTCAGAGACAGGTGCACATAAAATCGCAAAGAAATTGCAACCCCTTATTGATGTAGGTTTGGGATACGTGCGATTAGGACAATCATCGGCTACACTCTCTGGCGGTGAGGCCCAACGTATCAAACTAGCCTCATTCTTAAGTAAAGGAAGTCAAGCAGCCAAGACACTGTTTATTTTCGATGAGCCTACTACCGGATTACATTTTCATGACATCAAGTTACTTTTAAGCTCTTTTACGGCGTTAATTCGTAATGGACATAGCGTCATTGTGGTAGAACATCATCTTGATCTCATAAAATGCGCCGATTATGTTATTGATCTAGGACTGAGCGGCGGAGACAAAGGTGGAGAACTAATCGCTTTTGGTTCGCCTGAAGAAGTTGCACGTTCTAAGGCGTCACTTACTGCCCCATTTCTTCGTGAAAAAATAAGCGGTAGCGAAAAACGAAAGAGCGATTAGGGCATATCCAAAAAATGCTTTCACATTGAGAAAGAGAATTACGGCGGTAATTCCAGATACCAAAACAAGTACGGTTTGAGTCGTAAGAATTGATGTGCCCAAAATCTTTCGCAGTAGTAGTAATTTAATTAGAGAAAACAAACTAAGTGTACCAAGTGTGGCATACGCTGCTCCGAATAAGCCATATCTAGGAATCGCAAAAAGATTTAACACGATTAGCGTTAGAACCATAACTGCACTAATTGCTAGAAATACCTTAAATCGATCAGAAAATTGAAATACCGTGTTAGCTATAGCACAACTAGAATCAATCCATTTGGCAAGTACCAAAACCGGTAGTAGTTGTAGACTTAACTCATAGGAATCAGGCAAAATAAATCGTATCAGAGGAATACCCGCAATAATCGCTAACGAAGCAAGTGTAGTCAGTTCAATAATTTGCGAAGTAGCAACACGCAACTCAGGGATTAATTCAGCAGCTTTATTGGGAAAACCCTTTGCAATTTTCCCACTTAAATACGGTAAATATCCCCTAAACGGAATAGCTACTGTGGTGGCCATAAAAACGGCAACGGTATAGGTTGCTACCTTCTCAGGACTAAGAAGCTTGTAGAGCATAACCTTATCTATTTCAAGAAACGACAAGCTAATAGAGCTTCCTAGCAGCACTAATGCCGTGTAGGCTATAATCTCTTTTGAGGGAAATAATTGAGATACCTTGATACGAATCGAGATCGTTGAATTCAAATAGGCATAGATCCACATAATTAGTGCTCTTAAACCATACATCAGCAGTAAAAACTTGACAAAAATGGACAAATCAAATTCTCCAAACATAGAAGTCAAGAGGTAAATCGTCACTAAAATCCTCGGAAAAACCTCCTTCAAAAACACTCCAAATCTTGTTTTTAAGTGAAATTTCATAAGCGCGAATCCGAGCTCAAAAAACGCCATGAATCCGCCTATGCTCAAGATGTAAATAGCTTCTGACACTGAAAATGAAGTAGAAATCGAATCTGAAACACCAATAAATTGAACCCCTAACACAAGTAACACCCCAAATCCTAAAAAACTAAATAAGGTTGTTATCAATAATTGACTAAGTACTATAGATCGATCATGATCACTGAATTTTTCGAAAAATCGCAGCAAACCCTGTGGAAACCCTAATGACATGAAGGGTAACAACAAGGTTGCTGTTGCTAGAATGAACGAAACCGTACCATAATCGCTTTGAGATACCACTCGTGTATAGAGCACTAGCGTATTAATTGCTCCGATAATGAATCCTAGTAGGGTTACTATACTTGACTGTACGGCTGTTTTCATAATTTCGAAATCCGATCTATATACATTAACGCTGTATTAGAACGACTAAACGTATCAATAGTGGTATCAACTACTGGAAACTGTTTTGATTTGAATTTTCGATATAAATCATATATGAATTCAAACGTTCGCTCTTGATCTGCAGTAGTTACCAGATGGCCAGAAGTCTCACCTAGAATTTCTTTCACATCCCATACCTCAGGTCCAATAGCAAGAATAGGTCTTCTGGCCTTTAAATAGCTGAAAGTTTTTCCTGGAATTGCGTACTGATAACCAGATAGTGTCGATTCTAATAGCAGTAAAATCGCCGAATCGCGTTCAAATTGCTCGCATTGTTCTCGATTCTTATAGCCTTCAAACACACAGTATTTAAGTAAATCACGATGCTCTAAAGATAGCATAACCTCTGAATCTACTTCTCCTACAAAGCGAATTTGAAGCTGTGAGCCAAAACCCTCCTCACAATCAATCAGATCTTTTAATGCGTTCCAAATAATCACTGAGTCACGATGTGAAAATAATGAACCTACATGGGTTAGGATAAAATCCTTAGGTGGGGACGTGTTCGGGTTAGCTACACCTTGAAATCCATTCGGGATACAATCTATAGGTATCCCAGCATGGTACCGCTTTTGGAACAAATCTTTTAACGCAAAACTCGTCGTTGTTATGGCGGATGCGGTAGTTAAAATAGTCCGTTCAAAACGCTGATGATAGCGTTTCGTTACACCTAGCAAGGGTAATGCCGATAAATACCCTAAGTCTGAAATAGGATCTCTAAGATCAGCCATCCATTTCACCTCTCGATGCTGTTTTTTCAACCAAAGTCCTATGATATGCAAACTATGTGGTGGACCCGTGGTAATCAACGTTGAAGATGTAAGCATTTGAAACTTCCGTCTAAGTTTAAAGTAAACAGCGATACTCCAAAAAATACGCGCATCTGGAAAGAAGACATTCCCTCTTATCCATGCACTAATTTGATACAAAATTGAGGTTCGCTGCTTGGGTAGTAAACCTTTAGATAAATTGCGTGTCGAGCCTTTACTCAGGCCATGAAACAATCGCAAGGGTTCCCAGCCTCGAACGCAGATAATGTTAAGATTTGGGTGAATAGAACTAGCTAAACTAGGGTCTAGTTGAGGATAATACGGACGTTTGGGAATTACCACTGTACAATCTACTCCGAGAGAACAAAACTCATAAGTAAGGTCAAGCCAACGCTGAACCGCTGGTCCACCCGAGGGAGGCCAATAGTAGGCCACAATAACTACAGGTCCGACTTTTTCCAATAGGTACGAATCAAAAGAAAACTAAATAACGCTATAAAAACAGCTTGAGCGATCAGCCTTACCCATAGTGTTGTCTCAATAATTTTTGGCTCAAAACGTAAAGAAATCGTTCCTTCACCCTTGGGTAGGTACGCCCCCATAAAAGCATAATTGGTTCTATAAATTGGCAGTTCATGGTTTAGCTCATCACGTAAGACCCAATCTCCCGGACTTGGTGTGTAATACCACTCCGAAAAAACAACAAATGCCGGTTCATTAAGCATATAAGTATAATCAATACGATTTTCTTGAACGTACGTGACTTCTACTTTTTCGTTTGTTGCAATTGACCGATTAGAATAGGGCTCTAAAACCTTTGACCCGTATACTACAGCCTCATTAGCGGCACTAATTTCTGGAAGACGGTTAAATATCGTATCCAGTTTATTTTCGAAACGTAAACTACTACTAATCCAAGCAGCACCTTTCCTACTAGGGTATAAACTATAGGTTGGTGTTCCCTGATCATCAGCAGAAACTAGGTATTTAATATTTAATAAATCAAGCACCTCGTACTGCTCACTAGCTAGGTGGAAGTCAAAAATTTGCTGAATAAATGCAGGTTTAGCGGCGTGGTAACCACCTATTGAATGATGCCAATACGATGTACTTGCCCCATTTAATCCTTCATTTATATTAAAGACTCGGAAATAGTCAGTATCTACGAGGATCGCACGGTCTGCTTCGGACTTCTTAAACGGCTGTTTTACAAGTTTTGCCGGAACAAAATCGTCCGCATTACTATATCGCTTGGCAACTCCTCCAAGATCAACCAGGACAATAATAAGTAGCAATCCAATCCAGCGGACATCTCGATATTTGCCAATCAAGTAAACCGCGGCAGCAGTTGAGAGTGTGAGTAAAACAGATCGAAAAGCGTCGTGTAATACTAATGATTTTCGATCTGCTCGGAGCGCTTCAATATAACCTGCACCATAGGCGTTTTCATAAAAAAGATCGTTCACTCCCCTGAAATCTCCGACTAAAGGTATTAGCGTTGCAATCACTAATACACCCACTGTTAGATATAAAGCTTTAAGCAGTTTTGAAAAATCAGGTTCCTTGCTCCAACTTGAAAAACCAATTATGGCTAAAAGCGGAATACTTAAACTTAGTAGTACTTGTATCGACGATACCGCTCTAAATTTATTGTACAGGGGAAAGTAGTCGATAAAAATTCGAGATAATACGGGAAAGTTCTTTCCCCATGATAATGTAAGGGCTAAAGCCAAACCAATATACAGCCAGCGGTATTGCTTGAAAGGAAGCGTTAGAGCCGCTAAAACAAACAAAAATACCACAGAAACGCCCAGATAAGCCGGTGCAGCCACTGTGGGTTGTTTACCAAAATACAAGGGTGCCTTAGAAGTAAACTCCTTTTTCTCTGAGGGAGTTAGCTTATATGAATCCAGAAATTCTTCAAGAGCTGAATTTTCTGGCAGTACTTCGCTGTTAGACCCTCCATACAGTCTGGGAATCAGAAGATTAAAACTTTCAGCTATTCCATAGCTATAGGCCGTAATATAGTCAAATGAGAGGCCAGAGCCCGTAGAGATATCTGTATTATTACTTGATCCATTCAATTCTGAAGTGCCCCGCGTACTAAATGATGCATACTGTTTGGTCGCAAATATCGAAGTTGCATTCAGCGAGATGGCACCCGCCAAAGCAGCTGTAAATAAAGCGATTCGGGTTATAAATCGCTGGAGTTCCTTCGCTTTTATAGCTCTGATAAGTTCAAAGCATAGATACAATCCGATTAGCAAAAACAGATAATAGGTCATCTGATAATGGTTGGCAACGAGCTCTAAAGCTAAAGAAGCAGTTAGTAAAAGACCTGCTTTCAACCAATTAGAAGATCTAAACAAATAAAATATAGCCGCTATAACCAGTGGAAAATAACCAATCGCATGTGCCTTTGCATTATGTCCTACATCAATAATAATTAAATGGTACGTAGCAAGTCCGAAAGCGATTGATCCAAGAGCAGCAAAACGATAATCAATTTTTAAGCTCAACAGCAGTATATAAAACGATGCAAAATAAAGAAATAGGTAATCTACTGGTCTCGGAAGAAAACGAATAAGTCTATCAACCATTTTAACTCCTTGATAACCGTAATGGGCACCTAATTGATACGTTGGCATACCTCCAAAAGCCGATTGAGTGTAGTAGGACTCTTCACCCGAATCCCGCAACTCATTTCTTGCATGGGCCATGCCATTGTATTGTACAATATCAGATTGGTAAGGCAGTTTACCTTGAAACGCAGGAAAATAAAAGTATAGTCCGATTCCTATAAAAACGAACATTACCCATAAATGGGTCTTTAAAAATGACATAATTGAAGTCAACTTAATGGGGTTCATAGTGATCAATGACGCGGAAAATTACGCTAAATTAGGCTTATGATTAGGATACAAGAATTATCGAGCAAAAAGGAGCTCATTAGATTTGTAAAATTTCCGTTTACATTATACAAAAATAACCCCTACTGGATTCCCCCAATAATAACGGACGAACTAAACAGCTTTGACCCCAACTATAATCCAGTTTTCGAACATGCATTGGCACGGTTTTTTATCGCGTTAAAAGGCGACAAGATTGTTGGAAGAATTGCAGCAATAATTAATAGCCTTGAAGTGCATAATCAAGGTGTTAAGAAAATGCGATTTGGTTGGTTTGACTTTGTCGACGATCTAGAAGTTTCGAGAGCATTACTCGATACGGTCGTTAGAATCGGAAAAGAGTCACAACTAGAATTCATTGAAGGACCAGTAGGTTTTTCAAATCTAGATAAAGTAGGTGTGCTTACTGAAGGTTTTGATCAAATGGGAACCATGATAACTTGGTACAACCACCCCTATTACGAGTCCCATTATCGCGCCTACGGGATGAACAAAGAAAAAGGGTATATCGAAAGTGAATTTCCTGCGGTAAATGCTGATCCTAAATATTTCGCAGGCTTTAGTGAGCTCATTCAAAAAAGGTATAACCTTAAACCACTAAACTTTAAAAGTGCAAAAACACTCATGCCAAGAGTAGATCAAATGTTTGATTTATTTAATGAAAGTTACGCTAAGTTATCCTCTTTTGTACCGATTTCAGAACGTCAAAAGACGTTTTTTAAGCAAAAATATATTGCCTTTATTAATCCCGAATACATCAAATTTGTTGTTGACGACAAAGATCAATTAGTAGCATTTGCCATCGTAATGCCCTCTTTTGCCAAGGCACTGAAACGAGCAAACGGAACCTTATTTCCTCTAGGTTTCCTGCACTTGTTGTGGGCGAAGTACTTTTCCAAAGATGTTACTTTTTACCTGATTGGCATTCATCCTGAGTACCAACAAAAGGGAGTCACTGCCATACTCTTTACCGAGTTCAAAAAGGAATTTGACAAAAAAGGAATTCAAATGTGCCATAGAACTCCAGAATTAGAAGATAATCACGCGATTCACCGACTGTGGGTAAACTTCAATCCTACCATTACCCAGAAAAGGGCTACATTCAAAAAAGACATTAAATAAAATAGGGCTCCGAATCGGAGCCCTATTTATAATCTTATTAAAAGAACGATTTACTCATTCATTGCCGCACTAACAGCAGCAGAGAGTCTTTTATAGGTTCCATTCTCTAAGCGCTCACGGATAGCTGAGAAAGCCTCTAAAGTGATTTGTACATCCTCTAAGGTATGAGTAGCAGTCGGAATCATACGAAGTAAGATGAGACCCTTTGGGATAACCGGGTACACAACAATCGAACAGAATATACCATGATTCTCACGCAAATCTTTAACGAGAGCCATCGCTTCTGGAATACTTCCGTTCAAATACACTGGTGTAACACAGCTTGTTGTCGTTCCTATATCAAAGCCGCGCTCTTTTAGGCCGTTCTGAAGTGCGTTTACATTCTCCCAAAGTTTCGCTTTAAGTTCAGGCTGCGAACGAAGCATATCAAGACGTTTTAATGCTCCTTTGACGTAAATCATTGGAAGCGATTTAGCAAACATCTGGGAGCGAAGATTGTATTTGAGGTAATCGATAATTTCTTTATCCGCTGCCAAAAATGCACCGATTCCCGCAAGAGACTTTGCAAAAGTGGCAAAGTAGACATCAATATCATCTTGAATTCCTTGCTCCTCACCCGCTCCTGCTCCTGTTTTACCAAGAGTACCGAAACCATGGGCATCATCTACCAGGAATCTAAACTTGTATTTCTTTTTAAGAGCAACAATTTCTTTTAATTTACCCTGCTCACCGCGCATACCGAACACACCCTCGGAGATTACTAAAATTCCTCCGTTTTGTTGTTCTGCAAGTTTCGTTGCGCGCTCCAGGTTTTTCTCTAAGCTTTCAATATCATTATGTTGAAAGGTAAACCGCTTACCCATGTGTAAACGAACACCATCGATAATACATGCGTGACAATCTACATCGTAGACGATAATGTCATCTTTAGAAACCAAGGCATCAATTGCTGACATAATTCCCTGATAACCAAAGTTTAACAAATAAGAGGCTTCTTTATTAACAAAAGCGGCTAATTCATTTTGTAACTGTTCGTGCGCATCGGTATGACCACTCATCATTCGTGCGCCCATCGGATAAGCTGCACCATAGGTTCTTGCAGCCTCAGCATCTACTGCCTTTACCTCTTCAAGATTTGCAAGTCCAAGGTAATCGTTAATGCTCCAAGTGAGAACCTCTTTACCTTGAAACTTCATTCGATTAGAAATTGGCCCCTCTAATTTTGGAAATACAAAATACCCTTCGGCATGTGAAGCCCATTTACCAAGCGGACCTTTATTCTCGATTATTCGATCAAATAAGTCTCTCATGTTCCAGAAAAATTAAGAAAATATGGGCAAAAGTAAGGTTTAAACAATTACCCAAATAAGAAATTTAAAAATCAGTTAGAAAGCTTAGGCAGCTCTGTTTCAGACCTGACTGCTTCCTCTTCGATAAAGCCTTGATCTTTCATCCACTGCTCACTGTAAATCTTACTCAAATAACGCGAACCATGATCAGGTAGAATTACTACCACTACGCTGTTCTTGTCAAATTCTCCAAGAGAGTTATACTCTCTAACTGCCTGAATCGCAGCCCCTGATGTATATCCTGCAAAAATACCTTCACGTAAAGCAAGCGCTCTAGCTGTGAATGCTGCCTCCTTATCGGTTACCTTAACAAAGCGGTCAATAACCCCAAAATCAGTTGCTGACGGGATTAAGTTTTTTCCCAATCCTTCAATGCGATAGGGATGAATCTCATTTTCATCAAATTCACCTGTCTCATGATACTTTTTCAGTACCGAACCATAAGCATCAACGCCAAGAATTCGAATTGATGGGTTTTTCTCTTTGAGAAAACGTGCCACACCAGAAATCGTTCCCCCTGTACCACTACATGCAACGACATGCGTAACCGCACCATTAGTCTGATTCCAAATTTCTGGACCTGTACTGTGGTAATGAGCATCAATATTTAATTCATTGAAGTATTGGTTAATGTAGATCGAATTTGGAGTCTGCTGATGAATTCGTTTGGCAACTTCATAGTAAGAGCGCGGATCATCAGCCGAAACATGTGCAGGACAAATATGTACCTCTGCTCCCATTGCTTTAAGCCCATCTATCTTATCCGGAGAAGACTTTGAACTAACTGCCAGAATACAACGATAACCTTTGACCATACTGGCCATAGCAAGGCTAAAACCTGTGTTTCCGGAGGTAGTTTCAACGATTGTACTTCCCGGCTTGATTAAACCTTTAGCTTCGGCATTTTCAATAATTGAAAGCGCGATTCTGTCTTTCGAAGATTGGCCAGGATTAAACCATTCAAGCTTAGCAAAAAATTGACCAGGAATATCAGCAGTCATTTTATTCAACCGAACTAAAGGTGTATTACCCACTAGTTCTAGCATCGAACCTGCAGCATTTATCTGTTTTTTCTTTCTTAAGAATGAGAACAAATCAACTAATTTGGGCAAAGATAACTAAACTTTACAAAGTGATGGGTTGTGCAGACTCAGTATAAAACCATACTCCTTGGCAAGTTCTTTTAACTGCTCAAAGCGTCCCGATGCGCCGCCGTGACCGGTATCAAGGTTAACATCTAAATAGATTTTCTGATCTCCAGTATGAAAATCTCTAAGCTTAGCTACCCATTTAGCGGGCTCCCAATACTGCACTTGTGAGTCGTGAAATCCTGTAGATACATAAAGATTCGGGTACGCTCTTAAAGTTACATTATCATACGGAGAATACGAGAGCATCCGCTTATAATCATCTTCGAGATTAGGATTACCCCATTCATCGTATTCTCCGGTAGTTAGTGGAATATCCTCATCGAGCATCGTAGTTACCACATCAACAAAGGGTACCGCAGCAATAACACCCTTAAAAAGTGAAGGCTCCATGTTAATAACCGCGCCAACGAGAAGACCTCCCGCAGAACCGCCCATGGCGTAAAGCTCATTTTTGTCTGCAATATTATGATTAACCAAGGCTTTAGCTGCATCGATAAAATCGGTAAAAGAATTGTTCTTTTTAGCGAGTTTTCCATTCTCATACCACTCGCGGCCTAGGTACTCCCCTCCTCGTACATGTGCAATAGCGAATACGAACCCACGATCCAGAAGCGACAGACGAGTAGAGGAGAAATAGGGATCAACTACATGTCCATAAGCACCATATCCATATACTAAGGTAGGTGCATTATTTGGGGTGTTTTTACGTTTAACTATCGAGATCGGAATCTTCACACCGTCTTTAGAATCAGCCCAAATGCGGAACGAGGTATACGCATCACCAGTATATCCTCCTAATACCTCTTGTTGTTTTAATCTCAGAATCTCTTTAGAAGCCATGTTAATTTCAAAAATACTTGCTGGCTCCGTCATCGAATTAAAGTAGTACCGCAGTTTATGGGTGTCAAACTCTGGATTATCATCGATAGAACACACATACGTTTCACCTGAAAGTGGTACCTGATAGGATTCTTCGGTATCCCAAGAATGAATGAGTAAACGAGTGAGCCCTTGTTCTCTTTCAGACAACACATAGTACGAATCAAAAAACTCGATGTCTTCTAACAGGATAGTTTTTCTATGCGGAACAAAATCAACCCAATGTTCTACAGCTGTCTGAGCTATTGGAGTTCGCATGAGCTTAAAGTTAGTCGCCTGGTCTTTATTCGTAAGCAGATAAAAATGATCTTTATAATGATCTACACTGTACTCTAGTCCGCGTTGTCTTTCTGATAAAACCGAAAAAGAGGCTAAAGGATCATTTGAAGGGATAAAGCGGTACTCAGTGGTAAGGGTGGACGATGAGACAATAAAAACAAATTGCTCACTCTTCGTTGTAAAAACACCAACATTGAAGGTGTCGTCGTCCTCTTGAAACACCAAAACATCATCTGTAGTAGGCGTACCTAATACGTGTCTAAACACCTGGTAGCTTCTGAGTGTTTTCGGATCCTTTTTTACGTAATAAACGGTTTTACTATCCGCAGCCCAGCACGCGCCCCCAGTTGTATTTTCAATACAATCTTCTAAAAAAAGATTTGTTTCTAAATCTTTAAATCGGAGTGTGTACTGTCTTCTAGAGACCGTGTCTTCTGCGAATAAAGCGATATGGTTATTAGGACTGACCTGAAGACCTTTAAAATGGTAATAACTGTAGGGCTCGGCCATCTGATTTACATCAAATAAAACCACACGATC
>CAZUBV010000020.1:0-1807 GCA_964618875.1 uncultured Flavobacteriaceae bacterium | reverse complement strand
TTTTAGGATATTTCGGAGCCTTTGGAATGGGATTTTCTTCTTTCAAAATAGGTACTACCAACTAAAATTACACATCACTTCTTGCCCTATTGGGGAACCATCCGGAATTCGAACCGATTGGCTGGTTGATTTAAAACCGGTAGGATTACCAATAAAACGCTCTACTTGCTTTTTCCAGTAAATCGCAGTTGGATCGGTTGGACTGCTTTCAAAATGCGTTTTCAACTTCATCATTTCTAGCAAAATGATTTCGGTAATCTGCGGATAAACTTGTTCGGATGAGGATAAAGACATCAGCTCTGACAATACATTCCACCCAACAACTTCAAAAATCGCATCGCTGTATGGGTCTTTGTGTTTAGGCGCTTTAATAGTCGACTTGAGAAGCTCTTGAACTACTTCTTGAAAAGATAATTGATCAGGATCAAAAAGGGTTTGTTGATATAACCTATTAGCACGTTGCGGATGCAACATAAATTTCAATGTCATGTGGGTAGCCGTTTCTGCAGCTGCCAGTGGATCGAACGTAACTCCTAATTTCGATTCGAATGATTCTCTAGTTCGAGAATAACCATAGGTCCTTGGACCAAATCGTTCCAATAGGTGCTCTGGTAGTTTCAATGTTTCTACCGAGAGCGTTTGCAATAGGGCTCTAAGCGCCTTTTCTTGAGTCGAGCGATCAACCTTTTTATGAGGTATTTTAGAGTCGGTATAAGCATAAGAATACTCTAAGCCACCGAGTAGCTTAGCCACTGCCTCGGTTTGATACCGATGTGAAAAATACAAGGGAACAAAGGCGTCTTCTAACTTGCTTAGCGGACTATGAGCCGCTAAATTCGTCTCATTAAACTGGTCCGAAGCTTTCTTTCTAATAGTTAGCATTCGGTATAGTTCTCCGGTAAGATCGGTTCCGTTATCCCACAAATGTGCAGTAGCACTTGCTGAACCTGCCGGTCGAGCATCCGAATCGGTTAAATAACGAAGGCCTGCGGCTTCTGCATCAGACAATAGTTGTTGTAAGGCTGCTTTTTGATCAATTCCGTCACCAAAATCACTATAGGCGTAAGCTACTGTGACTTTGTCCCAAGCACCAATACCAACAGCATAAGCTTCACTAAAATCAAATTGATCGCCACTACTCTCTAGGATTAAGGGATGTGGATAGTCCATTACCGACGCCCTGTCATTGGTGCTTGCAGCAAAATTGTGGGCAAATCCGAGGGTATGACCAATTTCGTGAGCGGATAGTTGACGGATTCGGGCAAGGGCCATCTCTAGTTGAACGCTTTGCTCCTCCGTTCGATTCGCATTTGGCGTGTTATATAAACTTTGCGCGATTAGAAAGTCTTGTCTGATCCGCAAACTTCCTAAACTGACGTGACCCTTTAAAATCTCTCCTGTTCTTGGATCTGTTATACTCGAACCATAACTCCAACCCCTAGTAGAGCGATGAACCCATTGAATGACATTGTAGCGAATATCTAGTGGATCAGCATCTTCAGGAAGCATTTTCACCTGAAAAGCATTTTTATACCCAATAGCCTCAAATGCCTGATTCCACCATCGTCCTCCTTCTAAAAGGGCTGATCGAACCGGTTCTGGCGTTCCGTTATCTAAGTAATAGATAATGGGTTCTACCGGCTCACTAACGGCAGCATTTGGATCTTTTTTCTTCAATCGATGTCTACGGATAAAGTCCTTAGCTGTAGATTCACTCACCGCAGACGCATAGTCGTAAAAGCGAAAGGGATAAGCTCCAGAGCGGGCATCGAATTCACGCAACTCGAAATCACTGATATCGGGAAGA
>CAZUBV010000019.1:0-16354 GCA_964618875.1 uncultured Flavobacteriaceae bacterium | reverse complement strand
AGATTACGGTACGTTCGTCACTAGTTGATTTTACGTTTCTCACCTCTGAAAGTATTTTAGAAAAACAGGCTGAGCTTATGAGAGAAATTCATCGTAATCCAGATGTTTTTTATACCTCGTCAAGGGGAGTGAATGAAATTAACATTGTAATCAGTGATCGCCTTGAGAGTTATGTTGAGAATCTATTTTCAGGCGAACGAATGACGCAGAAGGTAAGTAATTTGGCATCGGTTACTGTGCGGTTACCTCACGAAAACGTAACAGTACCTGGGGTATACTATTTTATTTTTCAACGTTTAGCTTGGGAAGGAATTGTATTGCATGAAGTCATATCAACTACTAATGAATTTACCATTATCGTTGATGATCCAGAGGCCGATAAGGCATTCGCGGTTATAAAAGCATTAAAGACTCTTTGATTGTAGTTCACTAAGCAGTTTAATTGCCTTTTGAAGATCGCTTACCTCATCGAAGCGAATGAGTAATCTAGGCCCTGCCTTAGAGGGCTTCTCCTTAAGCGCACATGGCATTGTAGCTGATGCTTTAATTAAATTTCTAAAGGTCTCACTCTGGTAAAAATCCGACTGACTATCAGCTATAAAATAACCTATAAGTGTTTGCTTTTTATAGAGAACACGCTCAATTCCTAGCGACTTTGCAATCCATTTTAGTCGTATCGAATCAATAAGATCGGATGCTGGTTTTGGCAATGGTCCAAAACGGTCAATAAGCTTTGTTGTGTATGTATCTAGGCTTTTTTGGTCTTCTATTTCACTTAATTCTTGATACAAACTAAGTCGTTCGGTTATGACATTGATGTAGTGATCTGGAAAAAGCAGCTCTAAATCGGTGTCAATTTGCACCTCTGAAATGTAATCGGGTTCGGAGTCCTCGGTTTTTTCTTCGGCATAGAGATCTTTAAACTCGTTGGATTTTAATTCTTCTATTGCCTCAGAAACGATCTTTTGATACGTGTCAAAGCCAATATCGCTTATAAATCCACTTTGTTCGCCTCCGAGTAAATCACCAGCCCCTCTTATTTCTAGATCTTTCATGGCTATTTGAAACCCACTACCAAGTTCGGTGAACTGTGCTAGGGCTTCCATCCGCTTTCTGGCTTCACTGGTAAGTGTTTCAAATGGATCTGTAATGAAATAACAGAACGCTTTTTTATTCGAACGCCCGACACGGCCCCGCATCTGATGCAGGTCACTCAGTCCAAAGGAGTGTGCGTTGTGAATTAATATGGTATTTGCGTTAGGAATGTCAAGTCCGCTTTCAACGATGGTCGTTGAAACTAATACGTCGAAGTTGCCATTCATAAAGTCAAGCATGAGCTCTTCGAGATCTTTTCCGTCCATTCTACCATGTCCGGTTCGGATACGGGCATCAGGAACGAGCTGCTGCAGCATTCCTGCTACTTCTTTAATATTTTCGATTCGATTATGAATGAAGTACACTTGGCCTCCACGCTCAATTTCATAGCTTATCGCGTCGCGCATAGCCTCTAAATCAAATCGAATTACCCGGCTTTCAATCGGATATCGATTGGGTGGGGGAGTGCTAATTACCGAAAGGTCTCTAGCTGCCATTAAGCTGAACTGTAAGGTTCTTGGAATAGGAGTTGCCGTGAGCGTTAGTACATCAATACTTGCTTTGAATGATTTTATGCGTTCTTTTACCGATACACCGAATTTTTGTTCCTCGTCGACAATTAACAGACCTAAATCCTTGAATTTGACATTTTTATTGACGATTTGGTGCGTCCCAATAAGAATGTCAATTTTCCCTGAGGCTACATCTTCTAAAATTTGTTTTTTTTCAGCTGCGGTTCGAAATCGATTCAGAAAATCTACTCTTACGGGTAGTCCGTCTAATCGGTTACTGAATGTTTTAGCATGTTGGAAGGCAAGTATTGTTGTTGGTACGAGTACTGCAACCTGCTTACTGTTGTCTACTGCCTTAAAAGCGGCCCTGATGGCTACCTCTGTCTTACCAAAACCCACATCTCCGCAAACCAGCCGATCCATTGGGCGATCGCGTTCCATATCGGCTTTTACTTCTCGGGTGGCTTTTTCTTGATCAGGTGTGTCCTCGTAAATGAACGAAGCCTCTAGCTCGTGTTGTAAATAGGAGTCTGGCGCGAAGGCAAATCCCTTTTCAAGCCTTCTTTTGGCATAAACTTGAATCAGGTCAAAGGCCACCTTTTTTACATGAGATTTGGTTTTTTCCTTAACTTTTTGCCAAGCGCCTGAGCCCAGTTTGTACAATTTGGGAACTACTCCGTCCTTACCGTTGTATTTCGAAATCTTGTGAAGTGAATGAATACTAACATAGAGGATGTCGCGATCTCCATAGATCAGTTTTATCGCTTCTTGAAGTTTGCCTTCTACTTCTATTTTTTGAAGACCACCAAAAGTCCCTATACCGTGGTCGATATGCGTGACATAATCGCCTACTTCGAGTTTATTCAGTTCCGAAAGGCTAAGAGTTTGCTTTTTAGCTGCAGTACCTCGGATGCTAAACTTGTGGTAGCGTTCAAAAATTTCGTGATCACTGTAGCAGCACAATTTTGCCCCATTATCGATAAATCCACCCATTATAGGGCTTAGAATAGGTGTGTAGGGGAGCAGCCTCTCGTACTTTGCAAAGATCTCAGTGAAGCGATCAACTTGCTGCTGCGAACTGCAATGAAGGTAATTTGCATAACCGGCCTCTTTTTTATCGAGTAGATCTTTCCAAAGAAGATCAAATCGTTTGTTAAAAGCGGGTTGAGGTTTTTGATCAAAGTTGAATCCGTCCGATACATACTGTTTTTCAATACGGGTAAAGGCAGCTTTTTTAAGATCATTTTCTAGCGCTTCTGCTCGGTAGAATAATGTCTCAGGGTCAGCATGCTTTAATGGGCTCTCTAGTTTTTTAAATTGCTGTTCAGCTTTTTCAAAAAGTTCACCAAGTCGTTTTTTTACTTGATCAATTTCACTGATTAGGATACGCGTTTGCTGAAAGTCAAAATACTCTAAAAATGAGATACGCGTTGAGACGTTTTCAGAGCGATCGATATTCGGAACGATGGTAAGTCCCTCTACAGCGCCTTTTGATAATTGCGTTTCCACACTGAAAATTCGGATGCTTTCTACTTCGTCTCCAAAAAATTCGATTCGATAGGGCTCTTCATGTGCAAAAGAAAACACGTCGATGATTCCGCCTCGAACAGAAAATTCGCCAGGCTCGGTTACAAAATCAGTGCGCTCAAATCCGAATTCAAAAAGACTCTCGTTGACAAAGTCTAAACCTATTTTATCTCCCGAGTTTATGGTGATTCGTTGACTTATGAATTCCTTTTGGGTGAGTACCTTTTCTAAAAGTGCGTCAGTATAGGTAACGATCACTTTAGGTGTTTTCGCAATAGACAATTGCTGCAGCACTTCAGATCGCATGAGTACATTTGCGTTGTCTATTTGCTCAATTTCGTAAGGTCTGCGATACGATGCTGGGTAAAGTAATACAAACTCTTTGCCTAACGCTCGTTCAATGTCGTTTTGTAAATAGGCAGCGTTTTCTTTATCCTCAACGATGAGCAAACAGTGTGCATTAAGCTTTTGGAAACTGGAAATAACAAAGAAGGATAGGCCTGATTTACTTAGTCCTCCAATGGTTATTGATTCATTGGCCTTAATAGCCTTAAATACACTTGTAAAAGTGCTAGATGTGGTGAACTGCTCAGCAATGGGGTTAGTGATCGAGCTCATAACGGCGCTGCAAAGATAACGCTAAATCGCAATGAGTTGGTCTTCGGCAATTACGATTACCCTATCGTGGTTTTTGGGTCGAGATAGACATCGGCCTTTTCACAGTAGATTCCGTTTGAAGTAAAGCTCAGGAGGTCAGTTTTCATAGCAATTACACCCCTACAATTCATCGAAACTACAACATTTTTGACGGCTTTTGTGAGCTGTTAAGCCACATTTGCTCTTCCGGTATAAATTGAAATACCTTTGACCCAAAATAACGTGGTTATGGCTTTTGTAATACGAGATGCTCGGCGATCTGATGTTCCGGCTATACATTCTTTAATCAATGAATTGGCGGTCTTCGAACAGGCGGCCGACCAAATGGTGCTTTCTATTGAAGAGCTTGAGAGTGATGGGTTCGGAGCAGCTGATCCGCTCTATCACTGTTTTGTCGCAGAAGACAAGGACAACAAACGGGTTGTGGGTATTGCACTTACCTATTTACGTTATTCGACTTGGAAGGGTAAAGCCTTGCATCTCGAAGATCTCATTGTTGAGGTCTCAGAGCGCGGAAAGGGAATAGGATCTGCTCTATTAGACCATGTAATCAACTATGGGAAGTCATTACAAGTAAGGCGAATAGGGTGGGAGGTCTTAGATTGGAATACAAACGCGATCGCTCTATACGAGAGTAAAGGTGCAAAGGTTCTTAAAAATTGGTACGTAGTACAGTTAGATAATGAGTAAACGTGTATTTAAATTTGGAGGAGCGTCAGTAAAAGATGCTTCTAGTATTGCCAATGTAGCCCATGTGTTGCGTTCAGAAGGGCATAAAGACGTTTGTATGGTAGTCTCTGCGATGGGCAAAACTACCAATGCCATGGAAGTAGTGGTTGCTGAGTATTTTAATACTAAAAAGCAGGGCGGAGATGCGCTTTTGGCTGTTCATAAAGCAATCGACGAAGTTGTGGTGTTCCACAAGCAAATCATCGATGAATTATTTGGTAAAAACGCTGCCAATGTCCACGAGCAGATTAGCCAATTATTTGATGAAGTAGTTGGTTTTGTGACTTGGAATAAATCGTTAAACCGTTCGTTTATCTACGATCAAATCGTTGGATATGGCGAGTTGCTTTCAACCAAAATTTTGAGTGCTTATCTAACAGCAAACGGGATCGAAAATACTTGGGTTGATGTTAGGACACTTATCAAAACGGATGCTTCGTATCGCGATGCAACTATTGATTGGCAATTAACCTCTCAGAACGTTGCAGCCTTAAATGCGCATAAGGGACTTGTTGTGACTCAAGGTTTTTTGGGCAGTGACCCAAATAATTTTACAACAACCTTAGGTCGAGAAGGGTCCGACTATACTGCCGCGATTCTAGCTTACGGGCTTGATGCAAAATCGGTAAGTATTTGGAAAGATGTGCCCGGGGTACTTAACGCCGATCCGCGGTATTTTACTGAAACCGAGTTGTTGCACCAAATTTCGTACAGAGAAGCCATTGAGTTAGCGTTCTATGGAGCCTCGGTGATTCACCCTAAAACGTTGCAACCGCTACAGCGTAAATCCATTCCGCTTCACGTCCGCAGTTTTATCGATTTAAATGCTCAAGGAACCACAGTTAGCAGTGGTGCTGATCTTGTTCCTAAAGTGCCTTGTTTTATCGTTAAAAAGAATCAAGTACTCTTGGAGCTCTCTACTCAAGACTTTTCGTTTATGGTCGAGCAGCATTTTAGTGCGCTATTTAACCTTTTTGCGAAACACCGTCTAAAGGTAGATCTGATTCAAAACTCAGCGATTAGTTTTAAGGTTTGCCTCGACAATCGATTTGAAGGAATCGATGCGTTATTGCCCGAACTCGAAGAGGAATTTAAAGTTAATTGCCACAGAGGGGTTTCGCTGTATACGATTCGCCATTTCGATGAACAGTCGATCAAGGTACTTCCGAAAGATGAAAAAGTGCTACTTGAACAGCGGTCTGATCAGACATTACAAGTAGTCACTCAACTCAAAATAATTAATTGGTAATTGGGAGGTTTTTTTTAAGTTTTTAGTCTTGAAAAGAGCGGAAGGCCAACTTGTATATCATATAGATGATACCAAACAAACCCAATTAAATGTTGACCTTCTTGTTGCTCTCTCTTTTCCTAGCCTTTTTAAACCCAAAAAATAAAACTAGGTTAAATTTTCGTTAACAAAAGTAGTCATATAATTTTTGATTTCCTCTCTGGCCTTTAAAAAAGCAGCGTGTTTTTCTGCTTCTGTACCAGCAACTTTTGAAGGGTCAAAAAAGTTGTGATGTAAACGTTTTGCATTTGGCGCAGCAAAAAATGGGCAATTTTCGTTAGCGTGATCACAGACGGTAATGATAAAGTCCCATTCTACCCCTTGGTACTCATCAACATGGTTTGAGGTATGCCCAGAGATGTCAATACCAGCTTCGGCCATAATAGCTACTGCACCAGGATTCAATCCGTGCGTTTCAATACCGGCGCTGAAAATAGTAGCTCGATCAGAAGCTAATTCATTCAGAAATCCGTGAGCCATTTGGCTTCGGCACGAATTTCCGGTGCAAAGAACTAAGATGTTTTTTTTCATGCTTAACAATTTAACAGCACCCACTTCCTGGAGCACATCCGCCGCTATTCGTTGCATTTTCTGGAACAATAATACCGCAAGCTTCTTTGTCTTTACAATCAGCTTTAACCTCTCCTAAACTTAGAATAAGCGCTCTTTCATTTTGAAATGTCGCTTGAACCGACTGTATACAGGTATGAAATCTTTTATTGCCGTATTCAAATCGAATTTCTGCAGAGCGGTCTAGAGCGCGTTCTGCGTCAACTTTCTTCAAGATGCTTAAGGCTTTCTTGGTGCTCATGGTAGCTCCGACTTCAGTGGAGTACGGGTTTTCCCATAGTTGAATCACAGTTTCGTTCCAGTTTTCAACTCCCCCTCCGCAGTTTATGGCCTCAACCTTGAGATTTTTAACTTCGGTAATGTGATAGTCTGGTTGGGTAAATGCGCCGCCAGCGTATTCAAATACCAGCGCTTTCGAATTAGATTGTTCTAATAGGTCGAAAAGTTCTTGTGTTTTCATTTGCAGTTATTGGTTTCTAATAGAGTAAAATAGTCTTGAAATTGGTTCCGTATGCTGTTCCAGCGTTCGGTATCGATACAGTACATCAGCTTAGGGCCGGTAAAGTTGCCTTTGAGCAATCCGATTTGTTTAATTTCTTTTAAATGCTGTGAAATCGTTGCCTGAGCTAGGCCAATTTCTGAGACGATTTCACCACAAATACAAGCTTCTTGACTTGCGATATATTGTAAAATGGCAAGTCGTGCCGGATTTGAAAGTACTTTAAAGACTTCGGCAAGCTGTTGCTGCTCTTCGGTAAAAATATGTGATTTACTTACTACCATAGACATATCGCATTATTACGATAAAGCTACGGTATTTTTTATTGCCGCTCTAAGAAATCAGTAATTTTATCGAACACTATTTTTGAAAGTAGGTAATAACTTTCTCTTGACCATCCGCCTACATGCGGAGAGAGTAGCACGTTATCAGAGTTTATCAGATAATTAAATTCTTCTGGTGTATTGCCCGAGTCAAATAAGCTAGTGAATGATTTGCTTTCATATTCTAAAACATCGAGTCCAGCCCCGAGAATCTTCCCAGATTTCAATCCATTTACAAGATCTGATGTCCGAATTGCACTACCTCTTCCGGTATTGAGAATCCAAAAGGGTTTGTGCATTTGTTCAATAAACTGTTGATTGATAATTCCAATGGTATCAGGGGTTTGTGGGAGATGAAGGCTTACTATATCGGCCTCTGATTGTAGTTCGGATAGACTTACCTGCTTTGCATTCGCATCTTCAATTCCTTCACGGATATCATAGCATAAAACAGTGGTGTCGAATCCGCGAAGTTTCTTAGCGAATTGTTTGCCCATGTTACCATAGCCTATAATTCCAACGGTTTTTCCGTCTAGTTCAACCCCACGATTTTCTTCTCTGCGCCATAAACCTTGTCGTACTTCGCGGTCTGCAGTGTGAAGTTTGTTTAGAAGACTAAGTAGCATTCCTAAGGTGTGTTCACCTACAGCGTTTCGATTGCCCTCAGGTGCGGCAGCAAGGTAAATGCCTTTAGATTGTGCGACATGCGTATCGATATTTTCTAGACCTGCACCGATTCGTCCGATAAATCGCAGTTGAGTAGCTTGATTCAGTAACCGTGAATCTATAGGGATTCGGGAGCGAACAATGATTCCGTCAAACTCTGAAATTTGCTCTACGATTTGCTCATAGGAACTTGTATAATCCGCAACATTTTCAAAACCTAAAGCCGCTAGTCCATCCCAAATAACCGGATGATTGCTGTCTAGGTGAAGCACCTTTTTCATATCCCTAGAATCAATTTGGCCATCCAAAAGTAGATTAGGATCCCAAAAATATCATTGCTAGTGGTTATAAATGGTCCGGTCGCCACAGCGGGATCAATACCTCTTTTATGCAGAAAAAGTGGAATAAAGGTTCCGATTAAACCTGCCATCACAATAACTACAATTAATGATAGTGATATTGCGAGTGCAGATAGCAATTCACCTTTCCATATCCAGGTACTAGCGAAGAGCAGCACAGCTAGAATGATTCCGTTAAAAAGAGCCAATAACATCTCTTTCGATAGACGAGAAGCAATGCTACCTTTAATGTCGTCATTAGCGATCCCTTGCACGACTATAGCACTTGATTGCACCCCAACATTTCCTGCCATAGCAGCAATTAGTGGAGTAAAGAAAAAGAGTACGGCATGTTCACTTATAATATCTTCAAACCCTCCCATGATCATGGCGGCGCCTAAACCTCCAATTAGTCCAACTAGTAACCACGGAAGTCGTGCTCGTGTAAGGTCTAAAATGCTATCATCAGCCTCTACATCTTGAGTAATACCTGCCATTTGCTGATAATCCTTATCGGCTTCTTCTCGAATTACATCAACAATGTCATCAATGGTGATTCGCCCCACTAAGCGATTCATTTCATCTACAACCGGAATAGCCTCGAGGTCATACTTTGCCATCACTTTGGCGACTTCTTCAGCCCGCTCATTTACCCTCACAAAGTCAACCTTCGGAATGTACACGTCTTTTATGTGAGCATCGTTGGGGCTGGTAAGTAAATCTTTGAGTGAGAGTCGGCCTTTGAGCACATTCTCATCGTTAACGACATAGATTGAATGAACTCTAGTTACATATTCGGCTTGTGCGCGCATTTCACGCACACAGGTGGTTATATTCCAGTTTTCGTTGACTTTGATCAGTTCTTTTGCCATGAGTCCACCTGCGGTGTCCTCATCGTATCGCATAAGCTCAAGAATCTCAGCTGCATACTCGCGGTCTTCGATCTCTGAGATTACTTCTTTAGCAAGCTCATCGGACAGTTCTGTGATAATATCAACCGCGTCATCTGTGTCAATCTCAGAGAGTTCGGTCGCGATCTCAGCGGCACTGAGTTGCCCTAAAATCTCTTCTCTTGAGTCTTCGTCGAGCTCAGTAAGTACATCACCGGTTCTCTCGGAGTCTAACAGCCTGATCAGGTAAACCGATTCAGAACTATCTAATTCGTTGATAATTTCAGCGATGTCTGCATAGTGCAAGTCTTCGAATAAGCGTACTAGCTCATCGTTTTGCGCATCTGCAATGAACTGCCGAACACGCTCTAAAAATTCATCGGTAAGTTTGAACGGTACCATTTTCGACAATTCGGGTTAATCGAATAAATTCTGCAACACCCAGGCGCTCTGGACGTAGGTCAAAGATAGCATCTTCTGTGACATCGTTCGTGAGTTCGAAGACCTTTAGTGAGTTACGAAGGGTTTTTCTGCGCTGATTAAAGGCGGTTTTTACCACTTTAAAAAATAGGGGAACCGAGCAGTCTAGCTCGATAGATTCTTTCCGCCTCAAAATAATTACTCCGGATTGCACTTTTGGGGGCGGCTCGAACACTTGCGGATGAACGGTAAATGCATAGCTCGCTTCATAAAAGGCTTGAACGAGAACACTTAAAATTCCATACGCTTTTGTTCCGGGTTGTTCGCAAATTCGTTCGGCTACCTCACGTTGGAACATTCCGGTAAACTCCGGTATTTGTTCTCGATGCTCCAATAATTTGAATACAATCTGCGTAGAAATATTGTAGGGAAAATTACCCGTAATTGCGAATGGCTCACCGTTAAAGTAGGTGCTGATATCGTTTTTGAGAAAATCACCTTCGGTAATTACTAGTGAATTCGGTTTATGCTCGGCAACAAAGTGCTCGCGCAAATATGCAATCGATTCAGAATCAAGGTCTATGACTTCTAAATGGATTGGCTTTTTTATTAAAAACTGAGTAAGTACGCCTGTTCCGGGACCTATCTCTAAAACATTTGTATATCCCTCAAGACTTAATGTATCGGCAATTTTACTGGCAATCTGCATATCCTTCAAGAAATGCTGCCCGAGGTGCTTCTTCGCTTTTACCGGTTCTGTTCGCTCTGCTCCATACGGACGTTTCATTGGGCGTCTTTTATTTGAGCCCTTCCGATAAGCTCGAGTTCTGTGGCAAAGGAAAGTGCTTTATTCCCGAAAAGCCGCTGAGATTCGGTCTCTAGTCTTGGGGCATCCTCAGCCAAAAAGTTCTGTAGGGTTGCCCGGTTACTCGTGGTGTATTGTACGCTATAACTACTGCCATCTGCAGAAGCCCCTAAGACTTTGGTGAAAGTGGCCTCTCGAAATTTTCCGGTGGCAAACATCAGCGGAATAAACGTTTCTCTCATCCAATCTACCCATTGTGATTCGATCTCGTTTTCAACATGAGTAGTAATGGCGTAAATAAGCATGTTAATCTATTTTACTAAAGTGAGTATAGGGCTGAAGTGCAACTGGAATGGTAATCCCTTCAGGAGTTTGGTGATTTTCTAAAAGGGCAGCAACGACTCTTGGCAGTGCCAAGGCGCTACCGTTAAGGGTATGAGCTAATTTCTTGTCACCTTCCTTAGTTTTATATCTGAGTTTTAGTCGATTCGATTGAAAGGTTTCAAAATTAGAAACTGAACTGATTTCTAACCATCGCTTTTGAGCTGCGGAATACACTTCAAAATCATAGGTAATCGCAGCGGTGAAGCCTAAGTCTCCGGCGCATAGACGCAAAATTCGGTAGGGTAATTCTAGAGCTTCAAGGAGTTTCTTAATGTGTTCGACCATTGTGGTTAATGCGCTATCCGAATTTTCAGGAGTTTCTACTCGAACAATTTCGACTTTGTCAAATTGGTGAAGGCGATTAAGGCCACGAACATCGGCTCCATAGCTCCCTGCCTCTCTTCGGAAGCAAGGCGTATATGCAGTCATAGCTTGCGGCAGGTCATCTTCTTTTAATAGTTGGTCTCGTAAAATATTGGTAACGGGCACCTCGGCAGTTGGAATAAGGTAGAGTCCGTCTGCTGTTACGTTGTACATCTGGCCTTCTTTGTCCGGAAGCTGACCAGTACCAATTCCAGAGGCCTCGTTGATCAGGTGAGGTGGCTGAATTTCTTTGTAACCCGCCGCCACGTTTTGATCTAGAAAGAAATTAATGAGCGCGCGTTGAAGTCGTGCGCCTTTCCCTTTATAAACCGGGAATCCGGCACCAGAGATCTTTACACCAAGCTCAAAGTCAATTAAATCATAATCACTTGCAAGTTCCCAATGCGGTTTAGCTCCCTCGTGTAGCTGAGGAATTTCGCCTGCGCTAAACACCTCTATGTTATCTTCTGCACTTTTGCCCTCTGGCACTAATCCTTGGGGGATATTCGGTACTTGATATAGGAGCTGATCAAGGCTAGTGCTCACCTGCTGAAGCTCCTCAGATAGTTTTTTAGTTTGTTCTTTTAGTGCAGCACTACGCTCCTTGAGAGGAGCAGCCTCTGCTGCTTTTCCGCTCTTAAATAGGGATCCTATGCTATCTGACAACTGATTTGCTTCGGCTAGCAGCGTATCAAGCTGAGTTTGAAGTCCGCGTCGAGTAGAGTCTAGCTCCAAAATTTGCGCAATAACCGGCGCTGCATTAAAACCTCTTTTCTGAAGTGCTTGTATAACCTGCTCCGATTCTTCTCGGATCGTTTGTAGTTGTAGCATGCGATTCTTTTGTTTGCTGCAAAAGTAGAAAAGTCTAGGAAAGCGAGGCCTCTTTAAAGAAGCTAATCGCAGCGGTTTTATCGGATTCGATCTGATTTTTCAAATCCTCCAGGTTTTCAAAGCGTTGTTCACTGCGGATTCGCTTATGTAAGGACACCCTAAGTGTCTGATCGTAAAGATCGCCGTCAAAATCAAACAAGTGAGCTTCGAGATGTAATCCTTTACCTCCAACGGTGGGATTGGTTCCGATATTCATGATACCCCGAAATAATTGGTTTTTAATCGATGCGGTTATCGCATATACTCCTTGAGCAGGTATGAGCTTAGAAGGGTTAATCTCTTCTAAATTGGCAGTCGGAAAATTGATTTGCTTTCCAATACTTTTGCCCCTTTTAACCACGCCTTCAATTTGATAGGCGTGACCGAGATATTGGTTCGCTGTGTGAACAGCTCCATCTGACAGTGCAGCCCTGATTTTAGTCGAACTCACCGCTACATCGTCGACATCTTGTAGTCCAATTTCTTCGATCTCAAAGTCGAATAGCTGCGCGAAATACCTAAGATCGTTGATGTCCGCTTCTCGATTTCTGCCAAATCGGTGGTCATATCCGACAATGAGTTTCTTAACTTTTAGTCGGTTAACTAAAATATCTTCGACATATTCTCTAGCTGTAAGGCGAGAAAAGGCTCTGCTAAAGGGGTGAACTACCATGACATCCAATCCCATTTGTTCCAATAGCTCAGCTTTTTCCTCAATGGTAGTTAATAATTTTATTGCGGTATCTCGTTGTAATACAGCACGTGGATGCGGAAAAAAAGTAAGTAAACAAGAATGATATCCTTTGCTCTTAGCCTCAAGAACCAATTTTTCTAGTATGCGCTGATGGCCGATATGAACCCCATCAAAAGTTCCAATAGTAAGTACGGTAGGGGTTTTCTGGTCGTACCGATCGACCGTGTCAATTCGTTTCATTCGAAAGGCAATTTAGACATTCTCAGGCTCAGGTAGGTTAGCGAATTGCTAACTGTTGTTGAAGGTATTCATAGTTTGAGGTAAGCCGGCAAATACAAAACTTTGTATTGCAGCTATTGATCGTTCGAGACGCTCATCGAGTGTGCTTTGTTCTTCTGCAGTCCACCTGCCTAAAACAAAATCAACTTGACGTCCCTGTTCGAAGGTGTTGCCAATGCCGAATCTAAATCTCGGATAGCTCACCGTACCTAATCGGGTTTGAATATCTTTAAGACCATTGTGTCCCCCATCAGAACCTTTTGGTTTGATTCGAAGGGTGCCAAAGGGCAGGTTTAAATCATCGGTTACAATCATTAACTGGTCTAAACCTATTTTTTCTTGCTGCATATGATAGCTTACCGCCTTTCCGCTCAGGTTCATAAACGTGTTTGGCTTGAGTAAAATGCAACTTCTTCCTTTATAGGAAGCCCTCGCAATCGCCCCATGTTTTACCTCTTCAAACTCGGATGCCTCCAATTGCTTCGCTAACGAATCGATAATGGTAAATCCGATATTGTGACGTGTACCTTGGTAGGTTTCACCGATGTTACCTAGCCCAACGATCAAGAATTTTCTCATAGAAATGCAAAATTAGCACAAAAAAACCGCCGCCCGAATATTCGGGCGGCGGTCGTAAAAGCTATTCAAAAAGAATGGGTTATTCCGCTGCTGCTTCAGTTGAATCAGCTGCTGTTTCAGCACCTTCTTCTTCCTCTTCATCTGCTGTAGCCACAACATTACGAGAGGTTTTAACCTGCACGATAGTAGTGTTATCTGGATGCATGAAGGTATAGTTTTCTGATAAAACATTAGAAACGGAAATGTTACCACCGATTTTAAGTTTAGAAATATCTACCGTAATTACATCTGGTAAATTTGCAGGATGTGCCTTAACCGTTAGCTTACGGTTTCTGAACATTAGACGTCCACCGTTCATAACCCCTGGTGAATTTCCTTTAAGAACCACAGGGATTTGCATAGTAACCGGTTTGTCTGCAAATAGTTGATAGAAATCAACATGTAGAATTTTGTCAGTTACAGGATGAAATTGAATGTCCTGCATTACTGCCTCGAAGCGTTCTCCGCTGTCAAGTTCAATTACCACAGTATGCGCATTTGGCGTATACACGAGGTTTTTGAAGCTTCTTTCTTCAGCTGAAAAGTGTATAGGTGCTTCTCCTCCGTATAATACGCAAGGAACCTTTTCAGCATTACGTAAGGCCTTAGTAGCTAATTTGCCTACGCTTTCTCTTTTAGATCCGTTAATAGTAATTGATTGCATTGTATATATAAATTAAAGTACAAACTTAGATGAGATTGAGGTGTTGGTATGAACTCGGTGCATTACATCTGCAAAAAGTTCGGCGCAGCTCAATACTTTTATTTTTGAACTCGGATGCTCCTTGGCAATCGAATCCGTAATGATCAGCTCGGTGAGCTTTGATTGTTCTATTCTTTCGTAGGCGTTACCCGAGAGTAAGCCATGTGTGGTTATAGCCCGAACACTAAGTGCTCCACGCTCTACCATAAGATCTGCGGCCTTAGTGAGGGTGCCAGCCGTATCTACCATGTCGTCTACTAGTACTACATTCTTGCCAGCTACTTCACCAATGAGTTCCATGTGCGTTACTTCATTAGCTTTTTCGCGCTGTTTGTAGCAAATCACTACATCAGATTCTAATGCTTTTGAGTACATGTAGGCACGTTTAGACCCGCCCATATCGGGAGAAGCCATACACAAGTTCGGAAGTTCTAAACTTTTCAGATAAGGCAAGAAAATCGTTGAAGCGAATAAGTGATCGACAGGTTTCTCAAAGAAACCCTGAATTTGGTCGGCGTGAAGATCCATCGTAATGATTCTCGTAGCCCCTGCTGTTTCAAGCATTTTGGCAACGAGCTTTGCAGCAATCGGAACTCGCGGCTTGTCTTTGCGATCCTGACGAGCCCACCCAAAATAAGGAATGACTGCAGTGATGTGTCTTGCCGATGCGCGTTTCGCCGCATCGAGCATGAGTAGCATCTCCATCAAATTGTCAGAACTCGGATTCGTTGACCCAATAATAAATACACGGGTTCCACGAACAGACTCTTCAAAGCTAGGTTGGTATTCACCATCAGAATAACGTGAAAAATTAACTCGCCCTAAGTCTTGACCGTAAGCTTTTGCGATTAGCGTTGCTAGCGGTGTACTTTGTGTACAAGCGAATATTTTCGGCGTTAAAAGGGTGGATGCCATTACAATACCTTTTTACTAAAGGATTGCAAAGGTAATTAAATTATTGACCCTCACCTTATCACTACATAAAAATCATCAGCTGCCAACTCAAATTATTTACTAAATTTGCCACTCTTTAGCCTTGGTGGCGGAATTGGTAGACGCGCTGGATTCAAAATCCAGTTTCTTCGGGAGTGTGGGTTCGATTCCCACCCAAGGTACAGATAAACAACTTCAAGGCAGCCCATCGGGCTGCCTTTTCGCATCAAAAGGCCCATCAAGCTTTGGCTTGTTTGGGCCTTTTGGGTGAAAAGGGAATAGGCGTAGCCTACTTGAAGTTGTTTTCAAGATGTTTGCAGTGTGAAGCTGGCCAGTAGGGCCAGCATCTCCCACCCTCAATTTGGTTGAAATCAAAAGGCCCATCAAGCTTTGGCTTGTTTGGGCCTTTTGGGTGAAAAGGGAATAGGCGTAGCCTACTGTATTTTACTCCAGGTTTGATCAGCATCGAGGCGATAGCTCCCTTCAAAATTAAAGGAACACTCCTCGGGACTTAATATTGAAAGAAAAAGCCCTTTTTCGGGGTGGGTATAGAGATAATACGTTTTTCCGATTACGGGTTCAAATTTGAATGAAGCTTGATATACTTTTTGGTTGTCTTCCAGTTCGGTCATCATTTTATCATAGGCAGCTCTGAGCTCCTCGATACGAGCTTGAAAGCGCGCATTTACTTGGTGCGCTCCCTTCTGCTTCCAACCGGTAAGGTCGGTCGGGCTAATTACTGGGGCGGAAACCGAAGTTGAGTAGGGTTTTAAAAAGGCATCAAATTGCTTTGACTCCTCATTATAAACAACCGCATCTGGTTTTTTATCCTTCAAAGTGTTTAGTGATTTTAGTCGATTGGGGATCGGTCGTAGACAGGTAATAATCGATAAGCTTACGATCTGGTCCTACAAGATACTTTTGAAAGTTCCACTTTACTAAGCTCGATACTTTTCCATTCTTCTCTTTTTCAGTAAGCCATTGATACAAGCGGTGTTTACCGCCTCCTTTCACCTCGATTTTCTCGGTAAGGGTAAAGGTCACTCCGAAGTTGAGCTCACAGAATTGAGCAATTTGTTCTGCACTGCCCGACTCTTGTGCTCCAAACTGATTGCATGGAACGCCAATGATCTCCAGACGATCTTTGTACGTTTAGTAGAGTGCTTGTAAATTCTTTTATTGTGGTGTAAA
>CAZUBV010000018.1:0-16638 GCA_964618875.1 uncultured Flavobacteriaceae bacterium | reverse complement strand
TTGAACTACATGGGATTCAGTGAAAACGAACCCTTGTTAGGTAAAAAAGTAGACTACGTATTCTTAGGTAGCTGTACCAACGGACGCATCGAAGATTTTAGAGCGTTCACCGAAATTGTAAAAGGCCGCAAGAAAGCCGATCACATCACCGCTTGGTTAGTTCCTGGTTCGCACAAAGTGCGTCAGGCCATTATCGACGAAGGACTATACGATGTGTTAACACAAGCTGGATTTGAGCTCAGAGAGCCTGGCTGTTCGGCTTGTCTGGCCATGAACGAAGACAAAATACCAGCAGGCAAAGTTGCAGTAAGTACCTCTAACCGAAATTTTGAGGGAAGACAAGGCCCTGGAGCGCGTACCATGCTAGCTAGCCCAACTGTTGCAGCAGCTACTGCCGTAATGGGGGTTGTAACTGATCCAAGAACCTTAACGAACTAACCATGGCTTACGATAAATTTACCACACTAACCAGCACAGCCGTACCGCTTCCGATTGAGAATGTTGATACCGACCAGATCATTCCTGCTCGCTTTCTAAAAGCGACAGAGCGCAAGGGGTTTGGCGATAATCTGTTCAGAGACTGGCGCTATCACCAAGACAATACGCCTAAAGATGACTTTGTGCTCAACGACTCAACCTACAGCGGAAAAATTTTGGTAGGCGGAAAAAACTTTGGGTCAGGATCTTCTCGCGAACACGCCGCCTGGGCGATCTACGACTACGGATTCCGGTGTGTAATCTCGAGCTTCTTTGCAGATATTTTCAAAAACAACTGCTTAAATATTGGAGTGCTTCCGGTTCAAGTATCTGAGGCATTTTTAGCAGAAATTTTCGAAGCGATAAAATCAAATCCAGGCGTTTTGATCACAGTTGATCTAGAAAATCAAACCGTTAGTCTAGAAGGCAGTAGCACCGTTGAATCTTTTGAGATCAACAGCTATAAAAAAGATAATATGAAAAATGGTTTTGACGATATCGACTACCTACTAAATCTAGGAGATAAGATCGCTGATTTTGCGACTGAGCGCCCCTTCTAACCTAGCGAAAATTCATGAGCCCTCAATCTAAGCGCCGACTCGTCGAAATAATGGACACCACCCTTCGCGATGGTGAACAAACCTCTGGGGTGTCCTTTACGGCAAGTGAAAAACTTACGGTAGCTCAACTACTCATTGAAGAACTTGGAGTAAATCGCATTGAGATTGCATCGGCTCGTGTTTCAAAAGGCGAATTAGAGGCTGTCCAGCGCATCACCTCTTGGGCGAAATCTAAAGGCTATTTAGACCGAGTCGAGGTGCTGACCTTTGTAGATAATGGGGTTTCACTAGACTGGATGTTAGAGGCCGGAGCCACGGTTCAGAATCTACTGACTAAAGGCTCTATGAATCATCTCAAACACCAGCTTCGGCAAACCCCAGAGGAGCATTTTAAACTGATTGTTGAAAACCTTAAAAAGGCACAATCTATAGGTATCACTTCAAATGTATACCTCGAAGATTGGAGTAATGGAATGCGAAACTCAAAACCGTACGTTTTTGATTTTATAGACTTTTTAAGTACTCAACCTGTTTCACGAATTTTATTGCCCGATACGCTTGGGGTACTCACCCCAGACGAAACGCGCAGTTTCCTAAACGAGATTCTCGAGCGTTACCCGAATCAGCATTTCGACTTTCATGGTCATAACGACTATGATCTTGGAGTTGCGAATGCTCTTGAAGCCGTTAGAGCCGGAGTACACGGATTGCACCTCACCGTTAACGGAATGGGAGAGCGCGCCGGTAACGCGCCGCTTGCGAGTGTAATTGCGGTACTCAATGATTTTGAACCTTCGGTGTACACCGAGGTAAAAGAAAAGGCCCTTTTTAAGGTTAGTCAGCTTGTGGCTACCTTTAGCGGGTTTCATATACCGGTGAACAAGCCGGTTGTGGGAGCGAATGTGTTCACACAAACTGCGGGAATACACGCGGATGGCGATGCCAAAAATAATCTGTATTACAACGACCTCCTTCCGGAGCGTTTTGGTCGCAAGCGCGCCTATGCACTCGGAAAAACCTCAGGTAAAGCAAATATTGCGAAAAACTTAGCGGCTTTGGGTATTAGCCTTGGCGATGAAGAACTCAAAAAAGTTACCGCCCGAGTAATTGCTCTCGGCGATAAAAAACAAAAAGTAACACTTGACGACCTTCCGTACATTATATCTGATGTTCTAGGCGAATCTGCCCATGAACAGCATGTCAAAGTCACCTCCTATGTGCTTACTCATTCAAAAGGGCTGAAACCCTCAACAACAGTTAGCCTTCAATTGGGCGATGAGTTGCACGAAGAAATTGCTTCGGGAGATGGACAGTACGATGCCTTTATCAATGCTGTTCGAAAGATTTATAAAAAGAAGCAATTAGAACTGCCTAGGCTAATAGACTATCTAGTTATGATTCCTCCAGGGAGTAACTCTGATGCACTTTGTGAGACGACTATCACCTGGAAATTTGAAGATCGAGAGTTCACCACTAGAGGGCTTGATGTGGATCAAACCGTGTCTGCAATTAAGGCTACTGAAAAAATGTTAAATCAAATTTATACCACATAATGAATTACACTATTGCACTGCTTGCTGGCGACGGAATTGGCCCAGAAGTAACCGCCGAGGCCGTAAAAGTGAGCAACGCGATTGCACAAAAATTTGGTCATTCACTAAACTGGAGACCAGCACTGACAGGGGCTGCAGCTATTGATGCTGTAGGAGATCCGTATCCGGCTGAAACCCATGAGGTATGTGCTAGCTCAGACGCCGTACTCTTTGGTGCGATCGGTCTGCCAAGATTTGATAATGATCCTTCTGCAAAAGTGCGTCCAGAACAGGGGCTCCTTAGAATGAGAAAACAGTTAGGACTTTTTGCCAATGTGCGTCCGACATTTGTCTTTCCTTCGCTAATTGATAAATCACCGCTTAAGCGCGAGCGTATTGAAGGTACTGACCTGGTTTTCGTACGTGAACTAACCGGAGGTATTTACTTCGGAGAGCGCGGACGTCAGGATGGTGGAGAAACCGCTTTTGATACCTGTACCTACACCCGTGAAGAAATTAAGCGCCTAGCACGTAAAGGCTTTGAACTGGCCCTCTCGCGACGCAAACAACTATGTCTAGTTGACAAAGCAAACGTTCTTGAAACCTCGCGTCTATGGCGCGAGACACTTCAATCGATGGAAGCCGAGTATCCAGAAGTAAAGGTCACTTACGAGCTTGTCGATGCAGTGGCTATGCGACTTATTCAGTGGCCTAGCGCCTATGATGTGCTCATCACTGAGAATTTATTTGGTGACATTCTTACCGATGAGGCCTCTGTAATCTCGGGATCTATGGGCCTAATGCCTTCGGCCTCGATCGGTTCGGAAGTTGCTCTTTATGAGCCTATTCACGGTTCATTTCCACAAGCTACTGGAAAAAATATTGCCAATCCACTAGCTACTATTTTGTCGGCTGCAATGATGTTTGAGATGTCTTTCAACTTAAAAGAAGAGGCAGAACTTATACGATCAGTGGTTAACCAATCTCTAGCAGACGGTATTGTCACCGAAGATCTTGCAGAGAGTGGTAAAGCCTATAGCACCTCTGCCGTGGGCGATTACCTCGTGTCTCTTATCGAGAAAGCCTAGGTTTAAGGTTTTGTTTTAACAAAAAAAAGGCGCCCTGCGGGCGCCTTTTTTTATCTAGTACTTAGACAATTTTCTTCATCGCAGTCATTGCAGCGCGAAGCTTAGTTCCTACCGATTCAATTGGGTGATTTCTTAGGGCAGCATTCACAGCTATAAGTTGTTTATTGTCTACTCCAGTTGAGGCAATACCCTTACCGATGATGTCTGTAGTTACCGATTTCATGAAGTCGGTAAGTAATGGCTTACATGCGTGATCGAAAAGATAGCATCCGTATTCCGCCGTATCCGAGATTACCCGGTTCATTTCATAGAGTTTCTTACGAGCTATCGTGTTAGCGATAAGCGGAGTTTCGTGTAGCGACTCATAGTAAGCAGACTCAGCCTTTATACCGGCATCTACCATGGTTTCGTAGGCAAGCTCTACTCCAGCGCGCACAAAAGCAACCATCAAAATTCCGTGATCGAAGAACTCTTGTTCAGCGATAGGATCGGCAGTCGCTTCGGTTTTTTCAAAAGCGGTCTCACCCGTAGCTGCTCGCCAAGTAAGCAGGTTCTTATCATCGTTAGCCCAATCTTCCATCATCGTTGATGAAAAATGACCTGACATGATATCATCCATGTGCTTTTGAAAGAGCGGAGCCATAAGTACTTTTAACTCTTCTGATATTTCAAATGCCTTAATCTTGGCTGAATTTGAAAGACGGTCCATCATGTGAGTGATACCTCCATGCTTGAGCGCCTCAGTAATGGTTTCCCATCCGTATTGAATAAGTTTTGCAGCATACGCAGGTTCAATTCCTTTTTCGACCATCTTGTCAAAAGATAAAATAGATCCGGTCTGAAGTACTCCACAAAGAATGGTTTGTTCACCCATAAGGTCAGACTTAACCTCAGCTACAAAACTTGACTCAAGAACTCCTGCACGATGTCCACCAGTGGCAACGGCATAGGCTTTGGCTTGAGCAAGACCTTTACCCTCTGGATCATTCTCAGGGTGTACAGCAATAAGTGTCGGAACTCCGAAGCCGCGTAAGTACTCTTCGCGAACCTCAGATCCCGGGCTTTTTGGAGCTACCATGATCACGGTAAGATCTTTTCTAATCTGCATACCCTCTTCAACGATATTAAACCCGTGCGAGTAGGTAAGGGTCGCTCCTTGCTTCATAAGGGGCATAACGGCAGTAACTACTGAGGTATGCTGCTTATCTGGAGTAAGATTAATGACCACGTCGGCCGAAGGAATAAGCTGCTCGTAAGTTCCAACAGTGAATCCGTTAGAACTCGCATTGATATAAGAAGCTCGTTTCTGATCAATAGCAGATTGGCGAAGCGCATACGAAATATCAAGACCTGAATCGCGCATGTTGAGACCTTGGTTTAATCCTTGAGCGCCGCAACCCACAATAACAATCTTTTTACCTTCAAGGGCAGACACGCCTTCAGCGAATTCAGCTGTAGACATGAAACGACATTTTCCGAGTTGTAGCAATTGCTCTCTAAGTGAGAGGCTGTTGAAGTAATTGGCCATAATTAGTGGTTGTTTTCTTTAAAGGAATTTAAAATTTTTGAGATACCCATAGGGGCTTTTGATACTGATAATCTACCGGAACGCACAAACTGAAGCAGTCCAAAAGGCACTAATTGCTCGCGAAGCGCCTCGGTTTCATGGCGAAATCCTGTCTTTTCGATTACAAAAAACTCAGGAGAAACCGTCACAATGTTTGCGTGCGATTGTTTAATAAAATTCTGTATTTGACGCTCTTCGAATAAAAAGCGCGTTTCTACTTTATATAGCGCCGTTTCTTGAAAGATGGTTTCTTCGTCGGTGTGATAAAAAGCTTTAATGACATCGACTTGCTTTTCGATCTGCTGCACAAGTTTTTTAACTTGTTCTTCGGTCACCTGCACGACAATGACAAAACGAAAAACATCTTGAATTTCGGAAGGTGAAGTCGTAAGACTCTCTATATTAATGTGACGTTTTAAAAAAATCGCCGAAATGCGGTTTAAAAGACCCACATTGTTCTCGGAATAAATAGAAATCGTATAGGTGGTAGTCATTAGCTTAATCGGATTTCGTTAAGTGCCGCGCCAGTTGGAATCATCGGGAACACATTGTCTTCTTTCTCTACCGCTACTTCTAAGAAGTACGGACCTTTTGTTGCAATCATTTCGGCGACGGCCGCCTCGAGATCTTTTCGCTGCGTTACTTTTTGCGCCGGAATATGGTATCCTTTAGCGATTGTCACAAAATCAGGATTCGTCATTTCAGTAGATGCATAACGACGGTCAAAGAAAAGCTGTTGCCACTGGCGCACCATTCCTAAGTAATCGTTATTGAGCACGAGGATTTTAACGGCAACACCCGTTTGGAATATCGTTCCTAACTCTTGTATGGTCATCTGATAGCCCCCATCGCCGATAACGGCAACCACTTCTCTGTCGGGAGCTCCCATTTTGGCGCCAATAGCAGCCGGAAGTGCGAAGCCCATAGTACCCAATCCACCTGAGGTCACGTTGCTCTTAGAACGCACAAATTCAGCATAACGACACGCAATCATTTGATGCTGCCCTACATCGGTAACAATAACCGCATCAGAGTTTGTAGCCTTATTAACAGCGACAATTACTTCGCCCATGGTAAGCCCTTCTTTGGTAGGCTTGGTGTCTTTTTCGATTACCACTTCATATTCCTTAGCGTACATCTGGTCGAAACGAGCAAGCCATGTATCTAATTTTTTAGGAGTAATACGCTCTGTAAGTGCAGCTAAACTATGCTTGCAATCGGCAAGAACTGGATAATCGGCATGTACATTCTTGTCAATTTCAGCCGGGTCGATTTCAAGGTGAACCACCTTTGCTTGTTTGGCATATGCCTCAAGCCTTCCTGTTACACGGTCGTCGAATCGCATACCTACGGCGATAAGCACATCGCATTCTTGGGTAAGCATGTTTGGACCGTAGTTTCCGTGCATTCCTACCATTCCTTTATTCAGGGGGTGTGAAGTTTCGAGAGCAGATAAACCTAAAATTGTCCAAACCGCAGGAATACCCGATTTTTCGACGAAAGCCTTAAACTCCGCCTCTGCACGGCCAAGAATTACGCCTTGTCCCCAAACGATAAGGGGCTTTTTCGCAGCATTAATTGCAGCTGCAGCAGCATCTACTTGATCCAGATCTAAATCAGGAACAGGCTTATAGCTGCGTATTCCTGTGCAGGGCTTGTACTCAAAATCAAGTAACCCGAACTGTGCATCTTTAGTAATGTCGACAAGTACTGGTCCTGGACGACCTGAACGAGCAATATAAAACGCTCGAGCCATAATCTCAGGAATCTCTTCTGCGCGTGTTACCTGATAATTCCATTTGGTTACTGGAGTCGAAATTCCGATGATGTCCGTCTCTTGAAAGGCATCGGAACCCAATAAATGTGATCCAACCTGTCCGGTAATACATACCATTGGAGTCGAGTCAATTTGCGCATCGGCGATACCTGTAATCAGATTCGTAGCCCCCGGACCCGATGTAGCAATTGCAACCCCGACCTTACCCGAGGTTCGGGCATAGCCTTGAGCCGCATGGGTAGCACCCTGCTCGTGACGAGTAAGCACGTGGTTTAATTGATCTTGGAACTTATAGAGTTCGTCGTAAACAGGCATAATCGCCCCTCCTGGGTATCCGTAGATAAGATCTACTCCTTCGGCAAGAAGACAGCGAATTACTGCCTCAGCTCCACTTATTTGCATAATCTTTTCGCTCATTTATAGATCAGTTACACAGCCTTTTGATGCTGTAGAAACGCTTTTAATATATTTATAAAGTACCCCACTAGTGAATTTATACGGAGGCTGTACCCAATTCTTAGCGCGAGCTGCTAACTCCTCATCGCTTAGATGAACTTTAAGGGTGTTGTCCACCGCATTGATCTCGATAATATCTCCGTTCTGAACTAATGCGATAGGTCCACCTTCTTGAGCCTCTGGCACAATATGTCCAACTACAAATCCATGAGTTCCGCCAGAGAATCTTCCATCAGTGATCAGTGCTACTGATTTACCTAAGCCGGCTCCCATAATTGCAGCGGTTGGCTTGAGCATTTCAGGCATTCCAGGACCTCCTTTTGGACCTTCGTAACGAATCACCACGACCTCACCAGGCTGAACTTCTCCATTGCGAATACCGTCATTGGCGGCGTATTCGCCTTCGTATACACGGGCAGGTCCTTTAAATTGAAGACCTTCTTTTCCGGTGATTTTAGCTACACTCCCTTCGGGTGCAAGGTTCCCTTTAAGAATGCGGATATGCCCTGATTCTTTAATCGGCTTATCAATCGGATAGATTACATCTTGATGCGCGACTAGTCCAGGAACCTCAGCTAGATTCTCTGCTAGCGTTTTACCCGTAACGGTCATGCAATCTCCGTGTAACATTCCGTGCTCAAGCATAAATTTGAGTACTGCCGGAACCCCACCTACCCGGTGAAGGTCTTCCATTAGATACTTTCCGCTCGGCTTGAGATCAGCTAAGAATGGTGTTGTATCCATAAGTGACTGAAAGTCGTCTATGGTAAAGTTAATCTCTGCAGCCTTAGCGATCGCTAAGAAATGTAGTACTGCGTTAGTAGAACCTCCAAGAACCGCGATAAGCCGTACTGCGTTTTCAATAGACTTTCTGGTAACAATATCTTTCGGTTTTAAATCGAGCTCGATCAGGTTTTTGATCGCTGCACCAATACGCTCGCAATCAGCAGTCTTATCTGCACTCACTGCAGGGTTCGAAGAATTATACGGAAGTGCCATACCCACCGCCTCAATAGCTGATGCCATGGTATTTGCTGTATACATTCCGCCGCAAGCACCTGCGCCTGGGCAGGCATTTTCTACTACTGCGCTAAACTCAGATTCGTCGATTTTTCCAGCAACCTTTTCGCCCCAAGCTTCAAAGGCAGAAACTACATCTAGTTTTTTGTTTCGATGGCATCCCGAAGCAATGGTTCCACCGTACACCATAATACTTGGGCGGTTAAGACGAAGCATCGCCATAAGCGCACCAGGCATATTTTTATCGCAACCCACCACAGGAATTACCGCGTCGTAAGACATCGCTTGAATCACCGTTTCAATAGAATCAGCAATTACATCGCGTGAAGGAAGTGAAAAACGCATGCCGGGAGTTCCCATTGAAATTCCGTCTGAAACCCCAATTGTATTAAAAATAAGCCCGACCAAATCGGCATTTTGGATACCTTCTTTGATCACAACCGAAAGGTCATTTAAATGCATGTTACAAGGATTACCCTCATAACCGGTAGAGGCAATACCCACAAAGGGCTTGTTAAAATCTTCTTTCGTTAGGCCAATGGCATGAAGCATAGCTTGTGCCGCCGGCTGGGTCGGATCTTGACTTACTGCTTTGCTGTACTTTTTGTGGGGTGTACTCATCGTTTAAAATTGTATTCGAAGGTTAAAAATACCCTCTAAGCATAGGCTGCACTAAAAGATTCAAAAAGTAATTTTATGTTCAAGTATTAATTTTTAATTTAAAAGTATCATTATCAATTATTTAAGTTACATAATTATACGATTTTCAAATTTTTACGACAGCACTCCATTTTCTTAAATTATAGGTGTCAAGCATCTTTTGTACCTTTAAAACACTCATTTCACTTATAGCCTTATGCATTTAAGAATCCTTGCATGTATTGTACTCACCCTTAGCAGCACCTTTTCGTTTCAAGCCCAAACTACCCGGGTCTTTACAGTAGCCCATCAAGACGATTGGCAGCTATTTATGAATCCGAACGTATTTAACAGTCTTCAAAACGATAAGGACAAGACGGTGATTATACATACCACTGGTGGCGATGCTGGAGCAGGAATGGGTCGGGATGCATACTATAAAGCCCGAGAAGAAGGCGCAAAAAGAGCATTGCGATTTTTGTCAAACGCATACAGAAGCGGAGCCGGATTAGGTGACGAAATGACTCGAGAAATGGTCAAAATAGGAGCACACGAATTGTTGCGCTACCGTTACCGAAATGCAGAACTCTATTTCATGCGACTCCCCGACGGAAACGGCGACGGCTCGGGATACCCCATTCATGAACAAAAGAGCCTTGCGAAGTTTTACGCCCGAGAAGTGGTTGATTTTAAAGCAATTGATAATAGCACTACCTACACCAACAAAGAAGATCTACTCGGAACCCTTCGTGAGCTTATAAAAAGTGTCCATACCACAGATAGCCTTCAAATTCACCTATCTGAGCTCGATCCTACGCTCAATGTCGACGACCATTCCGATCATCAAACTACCGCGAAATTTGTAAAAGAAGCGGTAGTCGGTCACTTCAAAGGTGAATTTTATTACTATATCAATTACCAAACTGGTAATCTAGAACCCAATCTAGAACCCAATGAGTTACTCATCAGTGCTGGATGCTGGGGAGCCACAACATCTGGGCTAGGCGATTACAGACACTCTAGCACTTGGGACGACACCCATAACCAGTGGCTCTCAAGACAGTATTTCAGAGTAGTCCCTATTGGGGTGCGCTGAGTAAGCCCAGCATCGTTTGAATACCTTCGTAATAGTTTCCGAGCCGGATGTTTTCATTCGGGCTATGCTGATTGTTATCGGCATTTACCGTCGGAACAATCACGGCATCAATTCCTAAGGCTGTGACAAAAGGTGCTATGGGGATTGAGCCGCCCATGAGTCTAAGCTCTACTAAATCGTTAAAACCAGCACGCTGCATTTGAGTGCGCAACCAATTAGCGATAGGTGCATTAAGGTCGGTTCTAAAGGCCCCATACGCAATTTTGTGACGCATTCGAACGAGCTTTTTGTAGGTCATCCGATCGGCATCGGTGGGCAACGAGTCTATCACAGTAAACCCTTGAGCTTCGATATGATTGCGAATTCGTTGAATGATCGCTTTTGGGTCAGACTCAGGAACTAAGCGAATATCGATTTCGGCTATGGCGGTTGCTGGTATAATTGTTCTTGCCCCAGCACCCACATAAGCCGATTGTAACCCTCTAATGTTCAAAGACGGATATTGTAAGCTCTCCTGGTAGCTTTGTGCAACCTTCTCAGGACTTGAAAAACCAAGACGCTTTCTAAGCGCAACCTCATCGTCTGGAATCTTTGCGAGCTGTTCTCGTTCATTAGCACTTAGGTTGACGCCTTTATAATAATTTGGTATCAGTACCCTGCCTTCAGCATCTTTCATCGAAGCGAGTAACTGAGCTAATTGAAAGGCTGGGTTAGGGGCATAATTACCGTAATGACCCGAATGCTGAGGAAGTTTAGGACCAAACACCTCAAGGGTCACATTTGCAATACCCCGAGCTCCAAAAGTGAGTGTAGGCCGGTTCGAAACATGACGAGGCCCGTCAAAAATGAGCATAGCGTCTGCCTTAAGTCGCTCGCCATGCAAGGCCACCGCCTCTGGTAGTGATGCAGAACCTTGTTCTTCTTCTAGATCAATAACAATCTTTAATCGCTGTGCCGGAAGCTGGTTTATTGAAGATAACGCATCCCAAGCCGATAAAAACATAGCAATAGGACCTTTGGCATCTGAGGTAGCGCGACCAAAAAGTCTCCACTCGGGATCGTAAGAAGTTTGCAGTAACTCATGGTCTAGAATAGCCCACCCCTTTTGAGCATTATACGCCTTTAGGGTCGCCTCATACGGATCATCTTGAAACCATTTCGAGGGGTCTACAGCCTGTCCGTCGGCATGAAAATAGAGTAGTAAACTCTGGTCCACTGCCGAATTATCGGGCTCGTAAGTTGCAAGTAATAAAGGTACGCCAGAAGTCTCAAGTCGTTGAATTGTAAAGCCTCTATTGGCAAACTGACGGATAATAAGTTCCTCGGTTTGAGCAAGATTCGAGGCAATCGCTGCATCACTTGGAGTTGCAACCAGTTCTTGTATTAGATCTAGAGCACGGTGCCAGTGCTGCTGGGTAAGTTGGTCAATCTCTTCGGCATTTAATGCTTGACTAAAGACAAAAAAAGGCGCTAAAAGCGCCCCTAAAAGATGAATTCTTTTCATTATATCTCACAGCTCATATCTGCCCCGCAACATTGTGGAGACTTGATTTTTCCTTCGCATGACGAACAAAAAGAAATCTGAACCTCAGCGCCACTGTCAATGGTCAACATGCCGTTTTCTAAAGGCACATCGCATTTTGCACATGAGGCGTTTACAGCCATTCCGCAAGTATTACATGAATAAGTAGCCATAGCAATATATTTTATAGTTTAGGGCAAACAAGATACTATCATTTTCTATGAAAGCCTTCGCCCCCGCATTTATTTTATTCCTATCGCTTACACTATCTGTTACAGCCCAAGGGTTAAGCAAAACAGAAAAGAAGATCAGTACTATCGTAAGCACCAATACTCCTGAAGCCATTGAATTCTTAGAGCAAGTAGTGAATATCAACAGCGGAAGTTTGAATCTTAAAGGCGTTCGCGAAGTAGGTGCTGTTTTCAGAGAGGGCTTCGACGCCATCGGATTTGAAACCGAGTGGGAAGAAATGCCCGCCGAGATGAATCGAGCCGGGCATCTTATCGCAACCATTAAAGGGGATAAGGGTAAAAAGCTACTCTTAATCGGTCATCTCGATACCGTATTTGAAGAAAACAGTCCATTTCAAACTTTCGAAAAATTAAACGACAGTATCGCGCTTGCACCTGGCGGAAACGACATGAAAGGTGGGGATGTTATGATCCTTTACGCGCTCAAAGCCTTGTATGAGGCCGGAGCCCTCGAGGGAGCCGACATTCAAGTAGTCTTTACCGGAGATGAAGAAAGCACCGGAAAACCGCTAGAAATTTCACGAGCATCGCTCATTAGTGCAGCCAAACGTGCAGATATTGCATTGGGTTATGAAACCTCAACCGGATTCGACTATGCAACTGTTGCGCGGCGCGGGGCCTCGGGCTGGCACCTGGTGACAGAAGGCCGCCGCGCCCATTCTTCTGGAGTGTTTTCAGAGCGCACTGGGGCCGGAGCTATTTTTGAAATGAGTCGAATTCTCAATGCCTTTTACGAGCAGGTTCGGGGCGAGGAGTTCTTAACTTTTAACCCGGGTATTCTGTATGGGGGAACCTTTATGGATTATGATCCAAAAACCGGAGAAGCTCAAGTATTCGGTAAAACCAATGTAGTAGCACAAAAGGCTGAAGTTCGGGGCGGGTTACGATTTATAACCGAAGATCAGAAAGAACGCGCACGTGAAGCCATGCGGGCAATTGTAAGTGCGGGAAACCTTCCGCAGACCAGTGCAAAAATCGAGTTCACCGACTCCTATCCGGCGATGCCACCAACAGCAGGTAATCTAGCGCTACTTGAACAACTCAGTAAGGTAAGCAATGACCTAGGTCAAGGCCCGGTTAAAGCCTACGACCCCGGAAGACGCGGAGCAGCCGATATTTCATTCGCAGCAGCTTATGTAGAGGCCGCCCTTGGAGGACTAGGTAGTATGGGTAGTGGAGCCCACACCCCATCTGAGACCGTAAACCTAAAAACGTTTGAGGCGCTGACACAGCGCACAGCAATCTTGATTTATCGTCTAATTAATCAGTAGTTCTCTATTGAAAGCACCTTGGCCTGTATAGTCGCACCCTGATGGGTTACGATGTAAAGATTACCATTTACCGTGTCAGCAAGCTGCTCATAGCGCTCCTGGCCGATAAATCGATTTACTAGCATCGGCGTGGTGTTACTATGACCAACAATCAGTACGTTTTGACCTTTATGTTTTTCGATAAACTCTACAGGATCAATATCGTATGGCTCGTAGCTCATTACCTCGAGTCCATAAAACTGAGCAGTGGGGGTGGCCGTTTGCTCGGTGCGTTTATAATGGGTACTATAAACCGCATCAAGCGGTTCTTCTCGAAACACACGTGCCCATCCTTGTGCTCTAGCATGGCCTGTTTCGGTGAGTTCAGGATTTTCTCCAACTCCTTCAGAGCGATCCTTTTCGGCATGCCTAATAAGATAAATAGTAGTTACTGGCTCAGCTGCGGGAGCCGTTTGACAGCCCGTTAAACTGAAAAGTACAAGCAATAGGAAAATAGATTTTTTCATTCGAAAGAGGAGTGTTTTAATAATTCGGTAACTTTTCCAAAAATACCAAAGTATGAAAACGATCGTCAGTGCCCTTTTATTTTTTTCGAGCCTTACTTCGCTTGCCCAACGCAATTTTGATTCGGTTGAAATAAAGCCAGTACAGGTCTCTGAGAACGTCTATGTACTCTTTGGTAGCGGCGGAAATATTGCCCTAGTTACTGGCCAGGAGCACAACTATCTTATCGACGATCAGTTCGCGCCCCTGAGCGATAAGATCACCTTTGCGGTTATGAGCATTAATCCTAAACCGATTGCCTATGTACTTAATACCCATTGGCACGGAGATCACACAGGGAGTAATGCCAATTTTGCCAATACTGGCGCAACCATTATCGCGCATGACAGGGTTTACGAACGTTTAAAAACAGGGCAACAAAACGGACAGCGGGTGACGCCGCCGGCGGTAGCCGCGGCGCTTCCGACTATTCGGTTTTCTGATCGTATGACCTTGCAGTATAAGGGCGACGCTAGCATTCATGCCATTCATGTAAATGATGCCCATACCGATGGGGATAGTTTCTATTACTTTCCGACCGAAAACGTCATTCACCTTGGAGATAATTTTTTCAATGGCCGCTATCCGAACATCGACACTAGCTCTGGGGGTGATATTGATGGAATGATCAGCAATTTATACATGGCCGCCAGTATGATTGACGATCAAACAGTAGTCATTCCGGGTCATGGAGACGTAGCAAACCTGAAAGAACTCACCGACTATGCCAATCTGCTTGATCTGTTCAGAGAGCTCATTGTCGATCTTAGAAACGAAGGCTTCAGCACGCAAGAAATTATTGATAAAGAACCTCTCGCTGAGTGGGATGCAACCTACGGAAGTGGGTTTATCGGGCCAGAGGCATTTATTCGATCGGTGCTTCAAACCGCCGATTGAATCCGTTACATTCGCGATTATGACCAGCCTTACCTCTAACACCCACTGCCTAAATTGTCAAACACCCCTAACTGGCAACTATTGCAGCCATTGCGGCCAAGAAAATCGCCCAGTTTAACTGAGTATTTGGCAACTACTCGCTCTGTTCTTCGGAGGATTAGTAAACTACGACGGAAGACTAGTACGTTCTATTCGACTATTATTTACTAGACCGGCAGCGCTCTCTATTGCGTATATCGAGGGTAAACGCATGCAGTATGTTAACCCGGTTCGCTTTTACCTATTCACTTCGGCTATTTATTTTCTATTGGCCAATTATCTAGTCAACCCTGAGCTCATAAAAATCGATGAAAAAACCGATGGCGCAGAGGTGACAACAGAGATTAAAGAGGGGTTTTTAGAAGGGTTTCGGACGGGTATCGCAGCCAATGAAAATAAAACTACCGGAAAGGCAATCGAAACTGATTTTGATACCTTCGATGACTACCTAGCCAATCAACAAACACTTCCCCTCGAAGATCGCAGCACTACTTTTGAGCTCAAATTCATCGAAAAATTCTACCAAATCAAAGCCTCGTATAGCGACGACACGAGCTTTGTAACCGCCTTTGGTAAAGAGATTTACAAGCGGTTTCCGCAAATGCTGCTTATCCCCCTTCCGCTGCTTGCCCTCGTGTCGAAACTGGTGTTTTTTCGAAAACGCCATTACTGGTACATTGATCACCTTATTTACACCTTGCACCTAACCACTAGCCTATTTTTGTTACTGATCATCCAGTCGTTTCTTGAGCTAGGGGCGAAAACCTTTTCTCAAAACTGGCTCGAGGTGATTTCTTCGCTTCTTGGCCTGGCATGGTTTGTTTACTATTTAATCAGTTTCAAACGGTTTTTCGAGAAGCGCTGGTTAAAGACGCTGCTGTTTTTCTTCTGGACCGGGCTTTTGCAAACCATAGCATTCATCTTTGTATTTGCGCTGTTACTGGTGGTATCCTTCTTCAATCTTTAAGGCAGAAGTCTTATCTTGTTTACACTTAATCTTAGAACATGAAAGTCCTAAAATTCATATTTAGTCTTGCCATCACGCTTTTCCTAATGTATGCAGGTAGCCGACAGTGGGGAACTCTTCCCGCTGTGGGAGCTTTTATAAGTCCTCAGACCGGTTTTTGGCAAAACGATGTTACTGAACATCCAGAAGATACTGCCGCCATTACTGGCCTTAGACAAGCCGTCACGGTGCATTACGATGCTGAGCTTATTCCGCACGTATTCGCACAAAACGATTACGATCTCTATCTCACACAAGGATATCTAACCGCAAAGCACCGCCTCTGGCAAATGGAATTTCAAACCTATGCGGCTGCCGGAAGACTTTCAGAAATTATCGGAACAAAAGCTATTGAATACGATCGGGGTCAGCGCCGAAAAGGCATGGTCTTTGGTGCCCAAAACGCGATTGCTGAGATGCTTAAAGACCCTGTGCTTGCCCATCGGCTAGAAGCGTATTCCGCTGGCGTTAACACCTACATAGCCTCGCTTAATCCTGCGGATCTTCCCGTAGAATACAAACTGCTCAACTATGCCCCTGAGGCTTGGACGCCTGAGAAATCGGCACTGTTACTGATGTATATGACCGATATGCTGGCAGGAGCCGATGATGATTTAGAAAACACCAACTTTGTAAGCCTTTTTGGGCGCGAAGCTTTCGATCTACTTTTCCCAGATTTTGTAGCAGATCAAGACCCGGTAATTCCGCAAGAGCGAAACTGGAGCGACTTTGGGGAGGTTCAGCGGCCAAAGGCTCCAGAGAGCCCAGCAAGTCTAGTTCAAACCACCAATGTGCTGGAAAAACCCGATCGCGATAACGGAAGCAATAACTGGGCGATAAGTGCAGAGCGCTCTGAGACTGGAAATCCACTCTTAGCAAACGACCCTCACCTTGGAC
>CAZUBV010000017.1:0-16853 GCA_964618875.1 uncultured Flavobacteriaceae bacterium | reverse complement strand
AACACTAGATGGTTGGAATGAGGATCTAACCGGTATCCAAGATATCGCCAAATTACCCCAAGCGCTAAATCGCTATATCGATTATCTTGAAAAGGCACTAGAAGTGCCAATTACAGTAGTTTCTGTCGGACCTGATCGCACACAGACCTTATTTAGAAAACAATGAAACTTGCAGTGACACTCGCTTTGATGCTTCTTAGTTTCACAGTGGCGTCACAGGCCGAAGAATCTGTACGGATCGAGGTTATTTACGGAGGTTTTTTTTCAAAATCAGAGAAGGATTTTCCCGGTGCTTCGATTTTCGAAAAAGATGAGAGTGGGCGTCGTGTTCATTTCCGGCATAACGGCGCAGAATTAAAATGCGATAAAGCATACTTATATTCTGAAGACAACCGATTAGAAGCATATGGTGCCATCTATTTTACTCAGGGCGACACCATTACTCTAACCTCAAATGAGCTGAAATACAATGGCCAAACGAAAATCGCTCAAGCCATTAAAAACGTAACGCTTATTAGTGAAAGCAGCACACTAACAACCGATTTACTTTTTTTCGATCGCGAAAAACAAGAAGCATTTTACCCTTATTCCGGCACCCTAATCGACTCTGTAAACACCTTAAAAAGTAAAAAAGGAACGTATCTTATTGATCAGTCTCTTTATCGATTTAACAACAATGTAACGCTTGAGAATAAAGACTTCAATCTAAACTCTGACCGCCTAGATTATTATACTAAAAGTGAAGTGGCGGAGTTCTTTGGCCCGACTACTATCATAGGTGACACCTATACTTTCTATTTTGAACTCGGAAGGTATGAGACGGCAAATGAACGCGGATACGGAAAAATAAATACGCGTATTGACTACGATAAACGCATTTTAAAAGGTGACTCCATTTATTTTGATCGATTCGCGAATTACGCCGCCTCTAGTGGAAACGTACTTGTAACCGACTCCATTAATCAAACGCGCTTGAAGGCTCAGTATGTAGAAGTATTCAAGGAAAAAGACTCACTTATTGCCACCGATAATGCGATAATCGCACGAGCCATTGAAAAGGATTCACTTTATGTGAGCGGCTCATATATTTACATTACAGGACCAGAACAGACTCGAGATATGTCGGCCTACCCTAACGCTCAATTCTTTAAAAATGACATGAGTGGCAAAAGTGATAGCCTACTTTACTTCAGTACCTCAGGGATCACCGAACTTGTTGGCAGGCCAGTTCTCTGGAGTGGTGAGAGCCAACTTACCGGAAAATACATGTACTTTACCACTAAAGTTGATACAGGGGCATTAGACTCATTATATGTAAACGAACAAGCTTTTATCGCTTCAAAGGATACCATTTCAGAAATTGGGTTTAATCAGGCCAAAGGTGTAAACTTGAGAGGTAAATTCACCGACAACGCGCTCTCGAGTACCTTGTTAGATAAAAATGCTGAGGTGATTTACTACCTATACGACGACAAAGAGGCTTTAATTGGTATTAATCAAACGAGCTCTAGTTCGATTAAGATAGATTTTGATTCTGGGGAGATTAGCAGAATTACGTTTCTAAAAAACCCAAATGGAACCCTCTACCCCTACGAAAGCTTTCCAAAAGAAAAGAGCACTCTCGAAGGCTTTCAATGGCTAGGGGATCAACGAGCAAATACTTTAGTAGAGTGGTTATCACGAATTAAACAGTTAAAAAAATGAGTCGTGTCGACCAATTTCAATCGCTTCTCGCACCCACTACTCCACACCCATTAGCTCTTGATGTTGCTAAGGCTAAAGGTTCTTTCATTTATGACAAACAAGGACGCAAGCTATTAGATTTAGTTGCAGGGGTTTCTGCGGTAAGCGTAGGTCACTCGCACCCCAAAATCCGCCGAGCAGTAAATCGTCAATTAAAAAAGCACAGTCATGTTATGGTCTATGGGGAGTTCATTCAAGACAGTGTACTAGACTACGCTCGTGCCTTAACTGAACTACTTGAGCCACAGCTCTCTTCGGTTTACCTTGTAAATTCAGGAACCGAAGCAATCGAAGGGGCCTTAAAACTTGCAAAAGCAGTTACAGGAAGAACGCAAATCATAGCCGCTCATACTGCCTATCATGGAAACACCTATGGCAGTCTCAGTCTTATGGATTACAAGGAACGTGTCAATCCGTTTAGACCTTTACTACCTGATGTGGCACACATCCGATTCAATGAGGTAGAAGATTTAAAGCATATTACAACAAGAACCGCCGCGGTAATTTTAGAAACCATACAAGGAGGGGCCGGTTTTATAAGTCCTATAAACGATTATCTAAAAGCCGTTAAGAGAAGATGTGAATCAGTAGGCGCCTTATTAATTCTTGATGAAATTCAACCGGGCTTTGGAAGAACCGGTAAATGGTTTGCTTATCAGCACTATGAGTGCACGCCTGATATACTAGTCGTCGGAAAAGGGATGGCCGGAGGCTTTCCTGTTGGCGCTTTTATCAGTAGTAAGGAGCATATGCAATTGCTAAGTACACAACCCAAATTAGGGCATATAACCACTTTTGGAGGACATCCGGTAATTGCCGCTGCTTCCCACGCAACTTTAGATATCATAAAATCTGAAAGATTGCTGCAAAAGGCTCTAGAAAAAGAGCGTTTGATACGAGAACAGTTAAGACATCCGCTTATTAAAGAAATAAGAGGTAAAGGACTTATGCTTGCACTAATTTTTGAAAAAAGTGAGATAGCCGACTATTTAGTGTTAGAGGGGTTAAAAAACGAGCTAATTTTGTTTTGGTTACTTTATGAAAAGAAAGCCGTTCGATTTACTCCTCCTTTAACCATTTCAGAAAAAGAACTAGCCTTAGGCTGTAAGAAAATCCTTCAGCTACTAGATACCTTTGTTAACTAAACTGTTAATAAGTAGACCTATAAAAATCGAACATCTCGAAGAGGGAACCGGTAAATTTAGAATACCAACTGAACCTATTAAGTAGTTATTGTATGGGGAATCCAAATGAACATCCAGAACAAGCCGTCCGCAAGTTCGAATCAATGCTTCAAACGGATGACGTTTATTTCTTTGATTCCGAAGATTTTGAAGAGATCATTCACCATTATCTGAATATAGGTAAAACATTACTTGCCAAAAGAGCATTAGCGATGGGTAAAGAACAACACCCTCACGCTATTGAATTAAAGCTACTTGAGGTTGAAATTCTCGTTTCAGAAGATCGGTTTGAAAAAGCTCAAATTCTCATTGAAGATATCGAAGCTTACGACCCATTAAACGAAGAGTTATTTGTTCAAAAAGCGAATATTCTATCAAAAAAAGAAGATCATATCGGTGCTATTGCGCTTTTAGAAAAGGCCCTAGAGTATTCTGAAGATTCATTTGACTTACACTCTTTATTAGGACTAGAATATTTATATATAGACGAATTTGAACAGGCGATCCCTCATTTTACAGCCTGCTTAGTCTATGATCCAATGGATTATTCTGCGCTATACAATCTTATTTATTGCTATGAGTTCATAGACGCTTATGAAGAGGCTACCCAATTTCTAAATGATTACTTGGAACAAAATCCATACAGCGAGGTGGCTTGGCATCAGTTGGGTAAAATGTATGAAGCTCAAGAAAAATACACCGAAGCCTTAGCTGCATTCGATTTCGCAATCATATCAGATGACCGCTTTAGTGGGGCATACTACGAAAAAGGGTATGTTTTAGAGAAACTTGGACGTTTTAACGAAGCCATTGAAAACTACGAGTACTGCTTCGAATGGGACGCCCCAACTCCTCAAGCTTATCTACGAATTGGGTATTGCCACCAAAAATTGGGAAATCAATCCTTAGCCGAACAATTTTTCTTTAAAACTGTACACCTAGACCCACTTCTTGATAAGGGCTGGTTAGCTCTAACCAAGCACTATTTTATCAAAGGTGACTTGCTAGTTGCTCAAGAACACATAAACAAAGCGCTTAATATTGATGGAGAGAATCCGCTGTTCTGGAGAAGGGCAGCACATATTTATCACGCGTTAGGAGAAATTGAAAAAGCAGATTATGCATTTGAGCAAAGTGTTGAACTCGGAAATTTTGAGCTTAACAGTTTTTTAAAGTGGATTGAGATACAACTAGAGCTCAAAGAATATGAAAAAGCATTTTGTTCGGTAGAATTAGCACTAGAGCATCACCCAGAAGACGGTGCTCTATTATTTATTCAAGCCGGAATTTTTGCACTCAACGGAGATAGAGACTTAGCACAGAACACCTTATGCAAGGCTTTACGAGTTGATCTTGAGGCTATCGATTACTTCTATTTATACTTCGAAGAATACAGCGAACTCGATTGGTTAAAAACCTATCTAGAGGTAAATAAAGCTACTCTCGGCTCAAAATAAAGGTCTTAAATTAGCAAAGCATAAAAAGATCTTATGTCTTTGTCTAAATCACTTTCACTGTTCCTAAAAGGAATGGCAATGGGCGCTGCAGATGTGGTTCCTGGAGTTTCAGGAGGTACTATCGCCCTTATTACGGGAATTTATACCGAATTACTCGACGCAATTAGTCAGTTTTCTAGTAGGCTTATACCAGCCATTCGAAAAGGTGGTATCGTAAAGGCAGCTAAAGCCCTGCCTTGGAAATTTTTAATCACCCTATTTGCCGGTATCGCTACCAGTGTGCTTACTCTAGCCAAACTCATTAGTTACCTTCTGCAGACCTATCCTATTCTGCTTTGGAGTTTTTTTCTTGGACTGATCATAGGGAGTATACTTCTTATTGGAAAAAAAATCAAGTTATCGGTTTCATTAAGTGTTGCAGTCGGTATTATAGGGTTTCTTGCCGCTCTTGGTGTGGGAAACTTACCTGCTCAAGAATCAAATGAGCAACTTTATTATTTTTTTATTTCTGGTGTTATAGCAATTTGTGCAATGATTCTACCTGGAATTTCGGGTTCGTTTATTCTGGTGATTCTAGGTAGTTATGAACCCATTTTAAACGCGGTTCACGAGAGAAATATAAAAATAATTGCTGTGGTTGGAGCTGGCGCTATCGTAGGATTACTCAGTTTTTCAAGGGTACTAAAGTGGTTGTTCTCACATTACCCAAATGGAATGTTAGCTCTGATGACCGGTTTTATAACTGGTTCGATACCAGCTGTTTGGCCATGGAAAAACAGCGCCAACAAACCTATTTATTTTCCTGAGTTTACTGCAGAAAATCAGCTTATTCTGGCCTTTTTATTCGTTCTGGTTGGTTTTGGACTTATACTAGGTTTAGATAAGTGGTCAGAAAAAATCAAAAGGTTTAATTAGCGCTACTACATGAAAAAACAACGCACATCATTTGATTATTTAGCTCTTGTATTCAAGGGTATTCTTATGGGTGCTGCAAACAAAGTTCCCGGAATATCAGGCGGAATTATTGCATTTGTAGGAGGATTTTACGAAGAATTTATCTTTTCGCTGCGACAGTTTAATGCCAAAAGTATTCGGATGCTACTTAAAGGAGAATTCAACTCATTTTTCGAGTACGTAAACGGTCGATTCTTGGGCTTACTCCTGCTCGGTATGCTTATTAGTTATTTCAGTGTAGCCCAAGTCCTAGACTACCTAATAACTCATTATGAGAGCTGGGTATGGTCTAGCTTTTTTGGAATGATTCTAGGATCAATTTACTATGTCGGAAGCCAGTTTAAAAAGTGGAACATCTCCTTGTTTTTGTGGGTTGTTCTAGGCGGAATAGCTGGAGTCGGATTGTCATTAATCCCACAACTTGAGCCAAATGACAACCTTTTTTATGTTTTCTTGTGTGGCATTATAAGTGTCGCCGGAATGACTTTACCTGGGTTATCAGGCTCTTTTTTACTCATTCTTCTTGGAAATTATGTACTACTGCTAGTAGATTCGGTTAATGCCCTGTATGTAAGTTTTGGCTACTTTTTTCAAGGCGATTTTGAATTACTTTTAGACTCAGACAATATTAGGCTATTAGAAGTGCTCCTTGTATTTACTCTAGGGTCAATTACGGGTTTAGTTACTTTATCACACCTATTGGCTTATGTATTAAAAAAGCATCACGAAATCACTACAGCGATCATCTTAGGTTTTATAAGCGGATCACTCAAGGTAGTTTGGCCCAATTTTAAGGCAGATGAGCACTATTTAGGATTTGTTTTTATGGGAGTAGGATTATTCACGGTGTTAGCGATCGACTATTATGGAAAAACCAGAAGAAAGTAATTTTGGACTTATCGGAAAAAACATCTCCTATTCCTTTTCACGAGCCTATTTCGAAAAGAAATTCAAACAACTCAATGTACCCTTTACTTACCAAAATTTTGACCTTCAAGATTTAAGTGAGCTCACTGAGGTCTGGAGCACTCCGAACTTAAAAGGGTGTAATGTTACTATTCCGTATAAACAAGCCATCATCCCACACTTAGATCGTCTAACTTCAGAAGCACGCGCAATAGGAGCTGTTAATTGTATTGTATGTAAGGAAGGAGAAAAAATTGGCGCTAATACCGATGCATATGGTTTTGAACATTCGTTTAAAACACAGCTACATCCCTCTGACAAGAAGGCAATTGTACTCGGAGCAAACGGAGGTGCTGCCAAAGCTGTGCTATATACCTTCAGCAAAATGGGTATTCAAACACTTCGTATCGGGCGACAATCAAGCGATGAAATCGATAAAACATTCGCACAGCTTAAGTCTTCCGATATTACAGAATGTTCGATAATAGTGAATTGCACCCCACTTGGCACCTATCCAAATGAACTTGAAAAACCACTAATTCCCTACACCGCAATAACGGACCAACATTACTTGTATGATCTGGTGTATCGACCCAGTGAAACCGCTTTTCTTAAAGAAGGAAAAAGCAAGGGCGCACGAATACAAAATGGAACGGCCATGTTAGAAGCCCAAGCAGAAAAATCTTGGGAATTGTGGAATTCACTTTGAGGGGCAAGCCATTTGTTTACCTTTGCTTCTAACAGAAGGGTTGAATTAATTATGGAAAACCAACAAAAACCAAGCGAAAAAGGCACATTAGAATTTGAGCTTGTCGCTATAGACAAAGACAGCTATCAGTCCTTAGAACTAGATAATCTTGTAGGTGAATTACAGCGACTGCTCAAGAACGCTCCTATTGAAAAGATTTCTGGACATGTGAGTCAACTCAAACGAATTTTTGATCAAAAATTACAGGTTGTAATTGAGAAAGAAAAGGAGTCATTTATAGCTCAAGGAGGAAATGAAATCGATTTCCATTTTCAATCTAGAACGGCAAAGGACTTTCAAGAGTTATACAGAGAATACCGACAGAAAAAAGAAGCTTTCCGCGTAAATTTCGAGAGAAAAATACAAGAGAATCTCTCAAAAAAACAAGAGATTATTGAAGCTATAAAGGCGCTATTATCTGCAGAAGAAAATATCAACAACACCTTTAATCAATTTAAAGAGCTTCAAGCTAAATGGCGCTCTACAGGACCGGTTCCAAAGACTGAAAATGAAAATCTATGGGCCAATTACCACCACCATGTCGAACGTTTTTACGACTATCTCGATCTAAATAGAGAACTTAGAGACAAGGATTTTCAGCACAACTACGAAGAAAAATTAAAAATTGTTGAACGGGCAGAAGTGCTTACACAAGAAGCCGACTTTCAGAAAGCCTATGCTGAATTGCAACAATTGCATCGCATTTGGAAAGAAGAACTAGGACCTGTAGGCAAAGAACACCGCGAGACCCTTTGGGAACGGTTTAGTGCAGCGACTAAAGTAATGCACGACAAAAAACAAGAAGCTCAAAAAGAGCGGGAGGCACAAATTGCGATTCACCTAACCCAAAAGAAAGCGCTTTTAGAACAAATCAAACAACGCTCACAAGGTTTAGGAACGAATCACCGTGAAATTCAGCAGCAGTGGAATGAGCTAAATGCGCTTAAAGAGGATTTTTATCAGTCCGCCCCTATTCCTTACGCCTTACTTAAGCCCTTAATTGCGGAACTTAAAAAATCACTAGGGCAATTTAGTAAAGCAAAAAATAATTTTTACAAGGACCAGAAAAAACAGCAGCAAGAACGAATAGCGCAAAAGAAGGCGCTAGTAGAAAAAGCAGAAAGTTTAAAGGAATCCGAAGAATTTGAAACGTGCACACCCATTTTTAAACAAATTCAAGAAGAATGGAAAGCCGTTGGACCTATTCCGCGAAAAATTGATGATCCACTATGGAAATCATTCAAAGCTGCCTGTAATCATTACTTTAAGCGTTTGCAAGGAACAAGTCAAAATAATTCAAGACGTAATGTAGCGCATAAGGAAAGTTCTGAACTAGAAAAAGTCTTATTCCAAAGATCTCAAGTATCTAAAAGTGTTTCTGAGCTAAAAGCAGAATTGCGACAACTCGAGAACAACCTCGAATTTTTTAATAATTCTAGTAATACTAATCCTCTTGTAGTTTCTGTTCTTAATCAAATAGAAGAGAAAAAGACTCAAATTAGTGAACTAGAAGTACAACTAAAGGGTCTAAATGTGGAACGCAATCGACTTCAACGAGAAGAAAAAGAGGCGGATCAAAATGATACAGCTACCGAAGAATAATTATTGGATATAGATTCAAAAAAAAAGGGCGCAATGCGCCCCTTTTTTTTGATTAAGTAACTCGTAATTACTTCGCGATATTAACTGATCTTGTCTCTCTGATCACGGTGACTTTAACCTGACCCGGATAAGTCATCTCGGTTTGAATCTTTTGAGACAACTCAAATGAAAGCTCAGCAGCCTTGTCATCACTTACTTTTTCACTAGCAACAATAACTCGAAGCTCTCTACCAGCCTGAATTGCATAAGCTTTCTCGACTCCTTTGAAACCCAACGCAGCATCTTCTAAATCCTTAAGACGTTGAATATAACTATCAAGAACCTGTCTACGAGCACCAGGTCGAGCACCTGATATAGCATCACATACCTGTACAATTGGAGATAATAAACTGGTCATTTCGATTTCGTCGTGGTGAGCCCCAATAGCATTACAAACTTCTTTGTGCTCTCCATATTTCTCGGCCCATTGCATACCCAATATTGCGTGAGGGGTTTCAACATCAACTTCAGCCATAGGTACCTTACCTATATCGTGGAGCAATCCTGCTCGTTTTGCCAATTTCGGATTCAAGCCGAGTTCAGCAGCCATAACACCACAAAGCTTAGCGACTTCTCTTGAGTGCTGCAGTAAGTTTTGTCCGTATGAAGATCTATATTTCATCCGACCTACAGCTTTTATAAGCTCTGGGTGCAGACCGTGTATTCCCAGGTCTATGACCGTACGTTTACCAATTTCTACAATTTCCTCGTTAATTTGAGACTCAGTCTTTTTTACTACCTCTTCAATTCGAGCAGGGTGAATGCGTCCATCGGTAACAAGTCGATGCAAGGATAATCGAGCAACCTCTCTTCGTACCGAATCAAAACAAGATAAAATAATTGCTTCTGGCGTATCATCAACGATGATTTCTACGCCTGTTGCGGCTTCAATTGCACGGATATTTCTTCCTTCACGTCCGATAATTCGACCTTTTACATCATCTGATTCGAGATTAAATACCGAAACACAATTTTCCACTGCCTCCTCGGTACCAATGCGCTGAATCGTTTTTATAACGACCTTACGAGCTTCTTGTTGAGCCGTCATCTTAGCCTCTTCGATAGTGTTTTGTATAAACGCCATGGCATCGGCTTTTGCCTGGTCTTTAAGAGAAGTAACTAATTGCGATTTAGCTTCTTCAGCTGAAATTCCAGATAAGACTTCTAACTGTTTTATTTGGTTTTGATGCAATTTTTCAAGCTCTTGCTCTTTACGTTCCAACCGCTCAGTTCGTGATTCAATCACTCCCAGCTCCTTTTCGAGCTGGTCGCTCAACACTTTGTTTTTCTTAAGTTCAGCACTGACTTGTGACTCCTTGTCGCGAATTCTTTTCTCTGTTTCCGCCATTTTCTTGTCTTTAGCAAGAATCACCTTTTCGTGCTCCGCTTTTAATTCAAGAAATTTCTCTTTGGCTTGAAAAATTTTATCTTTCTTAAGTTGCTCAGCCTCCTTTTCAGCTTCTCTCAGTAGTGATTTAGCCTCCTTGGTTGCCAACTCAATAGCTGCATTGCCGCGTCTTTTCTGTATGAGAACTGTAAGCCCATACCCGATTATTAGGCCAAGAGCTGTACCTACCAGCGCGCTTATAAGTGTATCCATGTTTACTTTCTTCTATTAATTAATAAAAAACCCGCATTGAAGGTTTTGTACAAACTCCTTTAGTACAAGTTTAGAGCTATTTCATTGCTTAAAAATCTCGAACAAAGCGAGCGCGATTGCACAATAAATAATCACTCTTTAGAAATTAATCTTCGTTGAGTTTGTCAAAAAATAAACAATGCGGGTAGACCTATATCACAACATCTATTGACTCAATGAAGCGTCAATAGTTTGGACCAGTGCTTTTAGACGAGAGATACTATCGTTTACTTGTTGCTGTAAATGAGCACGTTGGTTAGCAGAATTCGCAAATTGAAGTGAGCACATAGCTAAAACATCTTGCTTGTCGCTAACCGCATAACTTTTTTCAAATTCTTTAACCATTTGCTGCACGCTAGTTGCAGCCTGTCTTAATCCTTCTTCTTGCGAAGAAGCAATAGAAAGCGGATAAACACGATCAGCAATAGAAACTTTTATTTTTTGCTTTTCGATCATCGCTTTTATACAGATTCAAGTGTAACAATGCACGTTTGTATTTCTCCGACTAAGCGATCGATTTTTGTTTCGATCTCCGTTATGTCTAAAGTACTACCCACTTCATTAGTAGAGCTTTGAGAGTTTAAGAGTTTATAATTCAAAAGACCCACTTCCTCTTCCTTTAGAGCTAAAGACTTTTTTAGCCTGATTAACTCACTTGTCAAAGTCTGATTTTCTGCACGTTGATATTCAAGGCGCTCAACTAATGATTGAACGCGCTGTTCTAATGCAGTTAAAACTTCAAAAAACTCATTCATCGCGTTTACTAACGAATTTAACAAAGGTAACGAAGTATAGCGGTGAAAGCAATATTTAACGATTAGGATCCTTGTATTTTTTAGGAATAAGAGCTTTATTCGCACCTATGGCCTCACGCTCCAAATACTTTTTTATTTTAATTGTCTTCGGGTACTCATCACTTCTATTTTCCCAGCAAATCGAAGTAGATAGTACGGAAATAGATTTAAAGAGCAATCCGCCTCTAGAAATCCCACTGCGCTACTCTGGGACCTTTGCTGAATTGCGACCTAATCATTTTCACGCGGGTGTGGACCTTAAGACGATGGGCAGAGAAGGTCTCCCTGTTTATGCCGTTGCCGATGGTTTTGTACGACGCATAAATGTAGCGATAAACAGCTATGGAAAAGCGGTGTACATCGATCATCCAAATACAAACAAAACAAGTGTTTATGCGCATTTGACACAATTCAGTCCGAAGATTCAAAATTTTGTTAAAAGCCAACAATACCTGTCGGAAAGCTATGAAATAAGGCGATATCTGAAAGCAGAGGATATACCAATTAAAAAAGGGGAAATTATCGGTTATTCTGGAAATACAGGTAATTCCTTTGGACCTCACCTGCATTTTGAGGTTCGGGACTTAAACTCTGAAGACCCCTTAAATCCATTAAAATTCGGGTTAACTGCAGAAGACAATGAACCACCAAGTATTTTAGGCCTTTACCTCTTTGAAAGCGAATCCGCAACTGTCTTTTCGGCGACACAGAACCGCTCTAGAATTGCCTTAAACGCTCTGGAGGGTACTTTAAATTATAAAGCAATTGATACCATTGAAACTCAGGCCTACTTCGGTTTTGGAATCGATGCATTTGACAGGTTAAGTTTATCAGCAAACAAAAATGGATGGTACAGCGTAGCGCTACTAAAAAATGATAGTCTTATTTCAGCGATTACAACAGATCGGTTCAGCTTTAAAGAAAGTGCGAAAATCAATGAACTAATCGATTACTCCTTCCTTAAAACGTCGAAAAAGAATGTTCTTCTTCTAAATAAAGAGCTTATAAAAGCTAGCGATACTCCTGAGAACTGGAAACTAATTGTTTCCGACTATGCCTCAAATTCAAGTACTATTGAGTGGACCACCATGCCAGCCAAAGAAAACAAACGTCTCAGAGAGGCTACGGAAAACAAACTGCTTGACACCCTGATCGCAAATGCGTATTTAAATGCAAAAATCATTGCCTTACCAGGTAGCCTTATAGCTAGCGAGAAGCTTAGTGTAGAACTCAAGCGAGATACACTTATCATAGAACCTGAAAATCAGTTAATTAGAAAGCCTATTCTAACCAAACTCTCGTATACAAATCCCCCAGCAGAGCGACAATTTTACCCCTATCGATTTCTTGCCCAGCTATCGGAAAAAAAAGAACTTCAATTCATTCGGAAAATGACTTCTGACACCCTCGAAGCAAGCCTTAAAAGCGCGGGAAGGTATGTTATTGGCACAGATTCAATCCCACCCTTGATAACACCGAGAAATTTCACTTCAGGTCAAGCCATAAATGGATATCGATTTTTAGAAATAAATGGAATAGATCATGAAACAGGCATTTTGTCGTATAATGGCTATCTCGATGGTCAGTGGGTGCTTTTCGAATACGAACCAAAAAAGAATCTATTCACATTTGACACTAACGATGTTCTTCTGGTACCTGGGACCCATCGTTTAGTATTCGAAGCAGAAGACTTTCTAGGAAATAGAAGTCAAACCATTTATAATCTGACGATTAATTAGATTTGCTAAATGAAGTCGTCTCTTACCATCATTTTACTACTCGCATTAACTAGTTTTAGTTTCGGACAAAAAAGTACCTTTCTACACCCCAATTTCGAGCAGTTAAGTAAACATCATACCACCATAGCCATTGTCCCGTTCGAAGTTGATATCGAGTTAGATCATCCACTTTCAGAACTTAAAAGACGACAATTAGCAGAAGAAGAAAGCCTTGCCATACAGCGCGAGCTTAGCTACTCATTGATGCAACAACAAAATCAGTGGGGTATACAAATTCAAGCATTTAATCAAACTAGAAGCCTTATGAAAAGCTCTGGTATTGATTATCGAAGTTCACTGATTACCGACTCGAAAAAACTTGCTGAAATTTTAGGGGTAGATGCAGTAATTCGCGGAAGTGCAAGCCTAAACGTACTTATTTCCGAAGGGATAAACGAACAATTTTCTTGGATAGACCTTACGATTCTATCTCCAGATTTTGGTAGAATCACACTCAAATTGGTAGATGGAATAAGCGAAAAACTGCTCTGGCGCTATGAGAAAGTCATGGATCGCACCACCGGAAAGAACACTAGAGAACTCATTGAAAAAATGATGAAGCAAGCTTCAAGAAACTTCCCTTACTCTAAATAGTTACAAAGTACATCAACTGCGTAATCAACCTGTTCCATTGTATTAAAAATAGAAAATGAGAACCGCAGTGAAGGGTACTTCGGCGGTTCTTCATGGAGTGCTCGTAATACATGAGACCCCTGATTACTCCCCGATTGACATGCGCTTCCTTGAGAGCAAGCGATACCTTTAAGATCTAAATGAAATAACAACATCATGGCTTTATCACCCTCGATGGGCAATTGAACATTCACCAAAGTATATGTACTTCGTTCGAAATCGTCAGAAGCTCCATTAAACCGTACTTCAGGTGAGCGACCTCTTAGCCCCTCAACAAACCTTTTTTTAAGCCCTAACACATAGTCCTTTTCTTGATCTAGTTGTTTGTAGGCCAATGTGAACGCGCATTCCATCCCCAAAATATTGTGAACACTCTCAGTTCCAGCACGAAAACCGCGTTCTTGGCCACCACCGATAATAAGCGATTTCAAAGGCGCATCCGAGCGAATAAATAGAAACCCGACTCCTTTAGGTCCGTGGAACTTATGAGCAGCGGCAGTTATAAAATGGATAGGAAGACTCGACAAGTCCCAGTTAAAGTGACCGATAGACTGCACCGTATCACTATGAAAATAAGCGTTATACTTCTTACAAAGCGATGAGACTATTTTTAAATCAGTGATATTACCGATCTCATTATTCACATGCATTAAACTGACCAGTGTTTTGGGAGTGTCAGGCTTTGAAAGTAACTCTTCTAAGTGAGCATAATCGATAAAACCTCGCTCGTCAAGTTGAACAAAGTCGAGCTCCACTCCTAATTCCTGTGAAATCGCCTCGGCTACATGCAATACCGCATGGTGTTCGATTTGAGAGGTAATGATACGGCGAACTCCAAGATCCCTCACCGCGCATCGAAGTACTAAATTATCCGCCTCTGTTCCGCCGGAGGTAAAATAAATCTCACTAGACTTAGCTCCAAGCTGTGTAGCAATTGACTTTCTTGCACGCTCGATTAGAGCCTTTGTAGACCGACCAAAAGAATGAGTAGAAGAAGGGTTACCAAAATGAGCATGTAATGCTTCACTAATAACCGTCACAACCTCAGGACGAAGAGCTGTGGTTGCTGCATTATCAAAATAAACTGGACTCATAGTTCAAATGTAAGTATTTGCAAAAGCACCCGAAATAAAAATTCAAAACGAGTAATTTAGCTAGTATGAAACGGAACTTCTTTGCGATAAGCCTAAGCTGTTTATTAAGCTCGGTAATACTAAGTTGTAATGATGGAAATCTTGACCTCAGTCAAAATGATTTTATTACTACAAGTGCGTCATTTTGCGAGGAATCACTGGGTGAATCTACCCAACTTCTATTTAAGATAAAGGATAATGAAGCGCTCATCATAAGCTTTTCAAATCCAGTATTCACAGGCATCGAAGGCACTGAGTCGTATTCAATCGGATCACAAAGCACACTCAAATACAGACAATTCGATGGCGCACCGACCGCAGACTACTTCTGTGCCATTATTCCCGAAATTGATCCTAAGGTTCTTAACGAAATTACGGCTGTATCTGGATCGATACGTATTCAAACTGCAGTAGACAACGATTCAAACCTCCTATATCGGATTGAAATTGAAGGCGCTATTTTCAATACTGACAATAACACTCGCTTTGCCAATCTTGAAAATCAATTATTTGGTGAATTTGTGATTCCTAGTTTGTAGCTATTCAATTAAATCGCCTCTTCGGAATAAAATTTGATCCGATAAATCCGAATTTCTTCTTCTTCAAAATCCTCTCCTAAAGCTTCCAGTGCCTCCTCAAGACTACTGCTTTGAGTATTTAAGAAATAGCTATGTAGTTCCTCCTGAGAATCTTCGTCTAGGAGCTCATCTACCCAGTAACCAATATTTAGCTTAGTACCACTAAAAACAATCTGCTCCATGGTATGCAAAAGTTCATCTTGAGAAATTCCCTTAGATCTACTAATGTCTTCGAAAGAAAGCTTTCGGTCAACACTTTGAATTATATATAGTTTTAAGCCAGAATTTGTGCCTGCCGATTTTATAATTAAGTCTTCAGGCTTTACAATATCATGCTCTTCTACATACGATGAGATAAACCTAATAAAGGGCTGGCCGAATCGTTTAGCTTTTGCGTCTCCTACCCCATGAATTTGACTGAGCTCTTCTAAGCTACACGGATATTTCAAAGCCATATCCTCTAGGGATGGATCTTGGAAAATGATATAAGGAGGTACACCTAATTTCTTTGCTTCAGACCGGCGAAGCGCTTTAAGATCACTAAGCAACTGATCATCTGCAGTTTGAACTCCCTTATCCTCTATAGCTCTCTGAGCTACTTCTGAATCATAATCTCGATCTAAAACCATTTTAAAAGTACCTGGTGCTTTCATAAACTCCATACCTTTTTTGGTGAGCTGAAGTACACCGTACTTTTCAATTGATTTACTTAAGTAACCCGCAACCACCAATTGACGAACGAGTGCGTGCCAGAAGAAGGAACGATGGGCATGTCCACATCCAAAAAATGGCTTCTCATCCGTTTTATAAGAACTAATCATCGCGTTAGGTTTTCCACGGAGCACTCTAACAATTTCTTTGCTTTTATATTTTTCTGCAGTTTTTTGAACCACATCTAAGACGAGCAGAACCTCATCACTTGCTTCTATTAGTTCTTTAGGATTTCGAGCATTATCATCCATGTCTGCCCCTTCACCATTCACCTCATCAAACTCCTCACCAAAATAATGGAGTATAAATTTTCGTCTAGAAAGCGCCGTTTCGGCGTAGGCAATGATATCTTGAAGTAGTGCTTGACTCACTTCTTGCTCTGCAACCGGCTTTCCGGAGCTGAACTTTTCGAGTTTTTCAATATCCTTGGGTGAATAAAACGCAACACATAATCCCTCTCCTCCGTCTCTTCCGGCCCTTCCGGTTTCTTGATAATAACTTTCGATACTTTTAGGCATGTCATGATGGATTACCAGCCGAACGTCAGGCTTGTCAATTCCCATACCGAAGGCGATTGTTGCCACCACAACATCTACTTCCTCCATTAAAAATTGATCTTGGTAGAGTGCCCTTGTTTTTGCATCAAATCCGGCGTGATACGGGATTGCTTTGATTCCGTTGAGCTGTAAAACCTGCGCGAGTTCTTCTACCTTCTTTCGACTCAAACAATAAATAATTGCCGACTTATTAGGATGTTGCGCAATTAACTTTACGATATCCGCATTAACCTGGTCCGTCTTTGGTCGAACCTCGTAATACAAATTAGGCCGATTAAAGGAAGACTTGAGAAGTAGCGCATCTTTCATTCCCAGATTTTTAACAATATCTTCTTGAACCTTCGGTGTAGCGGTGGCTGTAAGAGCTACAAGCGGTATTCCGGGTGATAGACGCTCA
>CAZUBV010000016.1:0-17451 GCA_964618875.1 uncultured Flavobacteriaceae bacterium | reverse complement strand
GAATAATCCACAGTTGTAGAAAGGATACTGGGTCGGTACTACTCGCGTTCATCTCACTATGCTCAATTCCGGTTCCGGCGCTCATTACTTGAACCTCGCCAGATTTGATAATTGCCTCGTTACCCATACTATCGCGATGCTTAAGAGATCCAGATAAAGGAATCGAGACAATCTCCATGTCGCGGTGGCCATGTGTACCAAAACCCATCGAAGGACTCACAAGATCGTCATTGAGTACCCTAAGGGCTCCAAAATTCATTCGCTCAGGATTGTAATACGAACCAAAACTAAAGCTATGGGCCGATTGCAACCATCCATGATTGGCAACACCTCTGCTACTTGCGGGATGTAAAACGCACTTCATTTTTATTTTAAAAATAGCGGATAAAAAAGGGAGCGAATATCGCTCCCTTAAAATTCCTAATCTACCTTAAGATTCATCGCCAATTTCGACTACACCATCTAGAGTAGTATCGTTTTCCCAGAAGTCTCGACTTACAGAGCCGATTTTTACCAGATAGGAGGTGTCTTCAATATTAAGCGGAAGACACTGCATTTTAACTCCTGTTGCAGTAGTAAATGAAATTAGTTCATTATCGCCATACCCATCGGCATATAATTCAGAAAACGCCCTGCGCTGTTCTGGGGTAAGTTTTTTAAAATCGACAATTAGCCGTTTCATCAGTAGCCTAAAATATAAGCAAATACAAGTGGAGCCACGATGGTAGCATCCGATTCAATAATAAACTTTGGTGTATCGATATCGAGTTTACCCCAAGTGATTTTCTCATTGGGAACCGCTCCAGAGTACGACCCGTAACTCGTGGTAGAATCACTAATTTGACAGAAATAACTCCAAAATGGAATTTGATCAAGCTCTAGATCTTGGTACAACATTGGAACTACACAAATTGGAAAGTCTCCTGCAATTCCACCTCCGATTTGAAAAAACCCGACTTGAGGCTGTTTTTGGTACCAATCGGCTAGGTACGTCATATACTCAATTCCGGACTTTACGGTAGAAGCTTTTAGCTCACCTTTGATCACGTAACTAGCGAAAATATTCCCCATGGTAGAGTCTTCCCATCCAGGAACTACCATTGGTAAATTTTGTTTAGCAGCCTGAATCATCCAAGAGTTCTTTGGATCGATTTGATACGAATCTTCAAGGGCACCGGAATTCAAGAGCTGATACAAATACTCATGCGGAAAATATCGCTCCCCCTTCTCTTCTGCTGACTTCCACAATCTAAACATGTGCTTCTGAAGTACTCTAAAGGCTTCCTCTTCAGGGATACACGTATCGGTTACGCGATTAAGTCCCGCATCAAGTAGCTCTCGCTCTTCGGTTGGGGTTAAATCACGGTAATGAGGTATTCTTTTGTAGTGTTTATGAGCTACAAGATTCATTACATCTTCTTCGAGGTTAGCCCCTGTACAAGAAATAATATGAATCTTGTTTTGAGTGATCATCGGCGATAAGATCTTACCTAGCTCCGCTGTGCTCATGGCACCCGCAAGAGAAACGAGCATTTTGTTACCCATCTCAAGCTGCTTGTTATATCCTTTAGCGGCGTCAACAAGGGCTGCAGCGTTGAAATGAAGGTAATGTGACTCTAAAAAGTTTGAAATATGCATTTATTCTTGATTAAAGTGGTAAGATAAAATTTTGTAGTACAGCTTCGCTGCTAAAAAGCTAGATGCCGCAGAGCCTGAATCACCAGTAGGACAAAGCTCTACAATATCAAAGCCAACCATAGTTTTCTCCGTGATGATTCGTTGCAAAAAATACAGGGTCTCGTACCAAAGAAGTCCACCTGGCTCTGGGGTTCCGGTTGCCGGAACAAGTGACGGGTCGAAAGCATCAAGATCTATGGTGATGTATACTTTCTCGCCCATAAGGTCTATAGCTTTATCCATCCAAAACTCATCACTCTCTAATTCATGCGCATAGAACATACGCTCGGGATCAACGCGTTGCGCCTCTAATTTGTCCATTGAGCGAATTCCCACCTGAATGAGGTTAGTGTTTTGCTGGGCCTCATACAGCGCACATGCGTGATTGTAAGGAGTTCCTTCATAAGTGTCACGCAGGTCAGCGTGCGCATCAATTTGAACTACCGTCACATCGCCAAAGTAATGTGCAGTAGCTCGAATGGCACCAATAGAGATAGAATGCTCTCCACCCACTAACGAAACTAATTTACCTCGGTTGTACTGGTCCTTAACCTTCGCATAAACCTTTTCAACCATTGCATCAGGTGTGGTAAAACCTTCGAGCGTCTCGTGCAAAAAGATTCCTTGTTTATACACTTCCGTTCCGGTTTCAATGTCATAGAGCTCCATATTTTCTGCAGCGTCTAAGAAGGCCTCTGGGCCCTTATCGGCACCTTTACCCCAAGTGCTAGTGCCGTCATATGCGACAGGGATAAGTGTTACTTTAGCGCGATCAGCGCCAGCGTATTCAGCGGGAATTCCAGCGAATGTTTTCATTATAAGTATCCGAGTTGATTTAAAAATTCATCGGCAGTTTGCTGCCCTTTAAACAATTTAGTTGTGATTTCACCATGTTCATCCTTATCGATCAGCACATATTTCGGCTGCGGAATAAGGCAGTGCTGTAAACCACCGAATCCTCCGACAGTTTCTTGGTAAGCTCCGGTGTGAAAAAATCCGATATACAGCGGATAGGTCTTGCTAAATCGCGGTAAATAAATCGCGTTAACGTGTTGCTCTGAATTGTAATAATCATCACTGTCACAAGTTATGCCTCCAAGAAGAACGCGTTCATAGGTATCAGACCAGCGATTTAGGGCAAGCATAATAAAACGCTTATTGATGGCCCAAGAATCGGGCATAGTAGTGATAAATGACGAGTCGATCATATTCCACTTCTCACGATCGTTTTGTTGCTTTTGGTAGAGTACTTTATAGATCGTACCCGCACTTTCTCCAACCGTATAACTTCCGAATTCCGTATAAATATCGGGTACAGGAACCTCAGCGTCTTCGCAAGCGATTCGGATTTGATTTACAATCTCATCAACCATATAGGCGTAATCGTAAGTAAACGCCAAGGAATTCTTTACCGGAAAACCACCTCCTATATTCAACGAATCAAGCGAAGGGCAGATTTTTTTGAGCGCTACATACACCCTAAGACACTTTTGAAGTTCGTTCCAATAGTATGCCGTATCACGAATCCCAGTGTTGATAAAAAAGTGCAGCATCTTTAGCGATACTTGGTCATCGTCTTGAATATACTGCTTGTAAAAAGGCACAATATTCTTGTAACCAATACCCAGTCGCGAGGTATAAAATTCAAATTTGGGCTCCTCTTCTGAAGCAATTCGAATACCTACCGAGAACGGCTTGCTAGTTTTCGCTTTGATTTGATCGATTTCTACATAATTATCTAAAATCGGAAGCATTCGAACCGCCTCACGATCGATTAGATCGGCTATGTGAGAAATATAATTTTCTTGCTTAAAACCGTTCGAAATGACCATATCCGTAGGTTTTACTTTGCCTTCGGCAAGGAGCACCTCAACGATAGACAGGTCATAACCCGAAGAGGTCTCAAGGTACACACCAGCATCGAGTGCACGTTCAATGACGTGTCTAAAATGTGAACTCTTAGAACAATAGCAATAATGATACGATCCTTTATAATCGTATTTTTCAATCGCATCAGCGAACCAACCTTTTGCTTTATTGATGTTTTCGGTAATCTTAGGTAGGTACATAAACTTAAGTGGAGACCCGTATTCTTTGACTAAGTCCATAAGTTCAATACCATGAAACAAGAGGTTGTCCCCTCTAAGGGTAAATTCTTCTTGCGGGAAGTAGTAGGTTTGATCGATTAGATCAATATATTTTGTTTTCATCCGTGTAATTTAAGGGTTATTCTACAGGAAAGTGTTATTAGGCAACTTTCAAAACAATAGGTTAACACACCCTCAGATTTGTAGCGAATGAAGCTCTGAATAGGTAAGACACACCCGATTCGAGCGCAAAAATGAAATAACTTTTGAAGTTTGGCCTATAGCCCGGAGTATTATTCCTAATACAGCTTTCTGAGCGAACTTCAACACACTCATCAGCCCGAGCAAAACATTTATTTTCAAAAACGTCTAGGCTATAGTCACATTGACTATAATTTTCGCGCAAAACTAACTAAAAAGTATAGGTTTAACGCGCACGGCAAAAAAAATTTACTTGTGAAATTTATTTTATTTTTAATTGACTATCAAATAGATAGGACTGGAAAAATCGAAATCCAATAAATGCAACAAGTACAAAGACAAGAACATTGTGCTCTGCTGCACTATGAAGATCGCCTTTTATGAGTGCAAAAAAGGCTCTAGACATTCCGCATCCTAGGCAATGTACCCCAGTAATCTTGGTAATCAGACAAGGAATCCCTATATCTAACCCAACCTTTTCATAGAGGTATAGCGCAGCCATTTGATAGAAAAACAACCCTCCTATCAGCGAGATTTCGACCTGTGTAAATCCAGATCTATGAAGCTCGAATCGGAATACCTTGTGCATCCTTAAAATTCCCCGTAACAATGATGATGAAATCGATAAGCACCCAAATTCCGCAACCTCCTAGAGTGATAAGCTGCAAGATACCAATGGTTGTGTGACCGGTATAAAATCTGTGAATCCCAAAAACACCTAGAAACCAACACAATAAAATAGTAACCAAAAATCGCGAGTCTACCCCTGTACCGCTTCTTGAGCCTTGACTAAAACCAACGCCACAACTTGGACACATTATGGCATTTTTGCTTACTAATGTGCCACATTCATGGCAATACATTTGGGAGTCAGATTTTGGGTTAGTAAAATCAGTATTCATAATCCTATAACAATTAAAACACCCAATATAAGTATAATCGCAATGAATAGGCTAACAACCAATAAATAGGCAAAACGCATCGTACTTATGAATTCACGCTCCTTTATTCTAGGTAGGATAACTATTCTCCACGGATAACTAAGCAAACTCTTCAGGGGAAAGAGTTGAAACTTTCGAGACGGGTAGTGCCGTACAGATTCACTTGAATAGTTGTTACTTTCTAACATCTTGTAAACCTGATCAACATTAAGCCAATTCACTCCTCTTTGTTCAAGATTAGCCACAATACCCTTGTAATCTTCGCCTTCAATATGAATGGTTAACTTCTTTAGTGAATCGAAAATAGCTACGAGTAAGGATTCATCTAACGCTCCCGTTTGACCATCCCAATAACGAGAAGTGTCAAGCGGATGCCCAAAACGAACGGCTACCGAGTCATCAAACACATCTAACGCTTTATAGCTAAACCCTACAGGCACAATCAGGGGTCGACAATTGGGCTCAAGCTTATAAACTGTTTCAAGTAATCGCAGAATTCCCTTTTTGAGCGGGCGAACACGGCGCTCCGCGCCGTGGTTTCCTTCAGGAAACAAGGCTAATGCCTCTTCGCCCGCAATCAGTAGTCGCGCTCCCTTTTCAAATAGGGATATATTCGATCGAAGATGCTTAGCCCCGTCTCGAAACCGATAGATAGGAAGTAAGCCTAGGTAATGAAGTACAGCAGAAATTAATCGATATTTAAAGACGTCGGCACGTGCAAAAAAAGTGGTAGACCTTCGGTTGAAGGAAGCTATCAATAACGCATCTAGTAGAGCGTTTTGATGGTTACCCACAAAAATGACAGGCCCTTTCAAAGGAATGTTATTAAGACCAATAAGCTCAATAACATTAAAATAACTGTAAAGTGATCGACGAAGAAACCAGCGAACCACAGCGCGAATACAACGCCGAAATAGGCCAGGAAAATGACCCCATAAAATACCCAGAATCAACCCTGAAATCAAATGCCAAATACCCCATAGCGCGGCAATAATTGCCATTTCGGTAAGTCCGTCGAAAAAGGTAAAAATCAGCAGTAGTCCAAGACCCGAATTCTGGATACCCGTTTCTATTGTAATACTTTTTCGATTGACAGAACTCATCCGAAAAAGTAAAGCGGTACTAAATCCTGTGAAAAGTGCCAACAGGTTATGACCAATCACTAAACTAGCATAAGAAGGAGCGACCGCTGCAAAGACGCGCCAATTTGCACTCAATGCAGCGACAACTAGCCCTAGAAAAATAACTAACGAAAGGGGTTTGAGAACTTTAGAAAGTAGGATTGCAGGCCCTGCCATATATCTGCGAGTTAGCAGGCCAAGTGCAAGCGGCAGAGCGAGCAGTAGTAATACCACCTTAGTGAGTTGCCAGCCATCAATAGCAATCTGTTGTAGGATCTCATTACTTGGCTGGTACAAGCTAGCATACCAGCTAAAGTTCAGCGGGGTAAACACAATTGAAAGTAGCGTTGCAAAAGCGGTGAGCGATACCGATAGCGCGGTATTGGCCTTGGCAAGGTGACTGATGAAATTAGACACGTTTCCGCCGGGACAAGCTGCCACTAAAAATAACCCCATGGCCACGGCGGCCGATGGCTGCAAAAGGGTAACAAGAAGATAGGTGACAAAAGGAAGTGCAACGAACTGACTAAAAAGACCCGTTAGAATGGGTATGGGAGCACGTAATAACTCTTTGAAATCCTTAGTTTCAATCTCGAGTGCAACTCCATACATCACAAGGGCTAAAGCAAGATTCATCACCCAAAGCGATTCGGTGTCGAAAGAGATATTTAACGATTCCATTAAGGCGAAAAGTACCACTATTTTCAAGGTTTGGAAAACTCTATTTGCAAAACCAAGACTCAAGTATTCAAAAACTAAGACTAGTAAACCTCAGCCTTTTTTACCTGCGCTGCTCTCGAAGTAAGGTAAGCACCACATTCCAAACAGGGTTTGACTGCTTGGCGGCAGTCTTAGAACATAATCCTAGAGAACGTACACAGATTCGAACATAGTGTGCTTCGCAGTGCGAAATTGTGGCTAAAACATCTTCAGGATCAGCCCCTAAATCATAGATCGAATCAACCTGTAGTTCATCAATCGTTCCCGTCTCAATGGCGGCCAGGAGCTTGCTACCCTGAACACGGTCTTTAAATTTAGCACAAGGGTCATCATGTATTAAATTGTAGGTAATACTAACTAGATCTGACATTTACTTAGACTGTTCCTTAATCGTTTCGATGACTGCCCTTCCGAGTAATGAAAATCCAGTATTACAGACAATGAGTGCGGCTGTTCCCATAAAAACCCAATACCGATGCGAACTTCCTTTCATCAAAATTGCCTCGCCAAGAAGTGATAGCCCCAGTCCTATAACCAACAAACTAAAAACGGAATAGATAAACGACTTTTTCATAGTTAAATATAAATACAAAAAAAGCCGATGCAAATGCATCGGCTTTTTAACTGTGGGCCCTACTGGGTTCGAACCAGTGACCCCCTGCTTGTAAGGCAGGTGCTCTGAACCAGCTGAGCTAAGGGCCCTTCAATAATTGGTGTGCAAATATAGAATGTTTTTAATCTCACCAAAAGAAAAATTTAAAAATTATACGATTTCAGCAACCGTAAAGGTACTTCCGCCAACGAACACCAACTCATTTTCTAAAGCTGCCTGACGGGCTGCACTATATCCTGATTCTACAGAACTATACGAACTGCCAATTAGCCCGTATGTCGCAGCAATATCTTTTAGCTCGTGGCTTGGTAAGGCACGCGGAAGATGAGGTGCAACAAAATAATATAACGCAGTTTTAGGAAAGAGTGGGAGTATCGTGCTAAGGTCTTTGTCCTTTACTACCCCAATAACTAGATGCAATCTAGTATATCCCATTGAAGTGATTCGCTCCATTATGTGGGCCAATCCCGCCTGATTGTGTGCCGTATCACAAAGGATGTTTTTATCTATCCATTGCCATCTACCTAATAGACCGGTTGTTTGGGCTGCATGTTGTAATCCATGTCGAAGTGCGTCTTCTGAAATAACAATACCTAGTGACCTGAGTACTTCAATAGCAGTAAAAACGGTCTTGCGATTTGCGGACTGGTAAGGTCCTTGCAAATCAAATAATTCGACTTGGGTTAACCATTCTGGCGTAACACGTTCAAATGCTTTATAAATCGGTGCATTTCGCTCCAAGGCTAGCCTTTCGAACACTGCTAACGTGTCTGGATGAAATTCTCCAATAACAACCGGAATAGCTGATTTTATGATACCAGCCTTTTCGAATGCAATCTGCTCGAGGGTATCACCAAGAAACTCTTTGTGATCAAATGAGATATTAGTGATTACCGATAGTACCGGTGTTATGATGTTTGTTGAATCGAGCCTTCCGCCCATTCCGACTTCGATTACCGCAAAATCTAGCTCTTGACGAGCGTAATAATCGAATGCCATGGCAACAGTAAGCTCAAAAAACGAGGGACGAAACTCGTTTATATAATCTTTATGACGTGCGACAAATCCAATTACCTCAGGCTGTGAAATACAGTCACCATTTACCTTAATGCGCTCTCGAAAGTCTTTTAAATGTGGCGATGTGTACAAACCTGTTCGATATCCGGCATGCTGAAGTATCGAAGCTATAGCATGCGACACAGATCCCTTTCCGTTTGTTCCGGCCACATGAATATAGTTCAAGCCCTTGTGAGGCTTACCTAAATACTCCATAAAATGAAGTATCCGATCCAATTTAAAATCAAGTGCTTTCGCACCGTCACGTTGAAAAACGGGTAGTTGAGCGAATAAAAACTCGAGTGTCTCAGAATAATTCATAGCAGTTTATTCAGGAGATACAGCCAGTACAATTGGATATCCTTCTTTGTTGGCTACATTAAGCACTGCGACCGCGTCTTCAAGCGCTACCGATTTTTCGGCCCGAAGTATAATAGAAGACCCGGGATTTTGTTCCATTGCGCGCTTTAATTCCAGGGCGATATACTCGGGATTAATTTGAGTAGATCCAATAAAGTACCGATTTCGAGCATCGATTGAAACAGCAATCGTTTTTGGATTTGAAGTAGCCTTTCCGCTTGCACCAGGCAAACTAATATCTATAGTAGACGTTACATTAGAAGTAAGCAAGAAGAAAATAAGTAATAAAAACACCACGTCAGTCATCGAGGATAAACTGAACTGCGCACTTGGCTTACTACTTTGCTTAATTTTCAAGGCGATCAATTAATTGATTACCCTCCTTTTCGAGGCGCTTGGTAATTTGGGTGAGCATAGCAGCTAGCTGATTGTAGGCAATGTAACTGATGATACCTACAACAAGCCCCCCTACTGTGGTGATCATTGCCGTATATATACCACCTGCAAGTGAAGCGATCTCGGCTTGACCCTGGCTAACTGCCATCTCACGGAAAGCCAAAATCATTCCGATTACCGTTCCTAAAAATCCAAGCATCGGTGCCGCACCCGATAAGGTCGCTAGTGTCGCCGTATTGCGCTCTAGTTCAAAAACAAGTGAACTCGCCCAGTTCTCAATTGCCTTTTCAGCCTTTGCAGAAGAGTTCGACTTGATAAAGGAATTAGAAGCAATAGCTCGCATTTGCTCTACAAGCTCGTTTTGAGCTGTATCGCTTTGGAGTGTGGATAAGACAGAGCGATAAACTAAATACCGTTCAATAGTAATATACAAAGTGATCAATAAAAACACGAAAAGCACAATCATAATAATAGTACTCGCGAGACCTCCAGATAAAATAAGCTCCATTAAGGAATCAGTAGAAGGATCATTCAAATTTTCTTGCATAGCGTCTACTAAAGTACAAAGTCTCTAAGTGCAACAAGAACGAGTCCACCCGCAATGAAACCAACTAAAGCCAACCAAGTTATCTTTTTAAAGTACCAGAAAAAGTCGATTTTCTCCATTCCCATAGCTACTACTCCTGCCGCTGAACCAATGATTAACATACTACCTCCAGTTCCGGCTGAGTAGGCAATAAAATGCCATAGTGGCGAATCAGGCCCTTCTGAAAACATCCCTATTGAAGCCGCAACTAGTGGCACATTATCAATAACAGCAGAACCTATACCTAATAATAATACCACAATATCAGTATTTGGGATCGCCTGGTTCATACCTTCAGCGGCATGGAATAAAATACCTAATGACTCTAAACACGCAACCGCCATCAAAATCCCTAAAAAGAAGAGAACAGACGGAAGTTCGATTTTAGTTAATGCCTTATGAACCGGGCTGTGGTGACCACCTTCTGAATGAGCCGTTGTATCGGACATTTTAAATTGGCGATTTGAAAAGATTTCAGCGAAAAGAGCCACAAAAGCAAGTGACAACATCATTCCTACATAGGGAGGCAAATGTGTTACCGTTTTGAAAAAGGGGACAAAAACAATAGAACCTAAGCCTAGGTACAGCATAGTGCCACTATACTTTGATTTCTCTGGCTCCAGTTCGGCCATTTCAATTTCACCTTTGAATATCGAGAAACGAGATGCAATTAGGGTAGGAACTAACATACAAACCACAGAGGGAAGTAGTACTCGAGTAACAAGAGATCCAGCTTCCACCTTTCCGGCGATCCAAAGCATAGTTGTGGTTACATCTCCAATTGGAGACCAAGCACCGCCCGCGTTCGCGTTTATGATGATTAGACCGGCAAAAAACAGTCGTAGCTGTTTGTCTTTAATTACCTTCTGTAAAATGGTAATAAGTACAATAGTTGCCGTTAGGTTATCAATAATCGCTGATAACACAAATGCCAAAATCGAAAAAATCCATAACAAGGCAACCTTAGATCGGGTACGAATAAAACCCTTAATCGTAGAAAAACCATCGAAGTAATCAACAATCTCGACAATAGTCATTGCGCCTAAAAGAAACACTAGTATTTCGGCGGTTTTGCCTAAATGATGTAACAATATCTCTTCGAGATGTGTGGCTTCGAGTTCTCTGAGTTCAGCATTTACCTCGAACATAGGAAGATGACCCAGTGCAGCAATTGCCCACAAAAGTGCCATCATTGCTAGTGCTGGGATAAGCTTATCTACTTTGACATTGTGCTCTAGGGTAATAAAAAGATAACCGAGAAAAAAAAGGATAATAATTGCGGTTTCCATAGGTGCTATTTGTCTAGTTATTGTTGCGGCCCTAATATAGAAAAAATTGTAGCGGTCTCTTGAGCTTTAACAGTGAAGAAGTCATTATGAAAAAATGAAAATAACTTGTCGCATATTATGACACTATTAAATTTCTAAGCGTTTTATCCATTCATTGTGAAATATCAAGAGATTTCGAGGTAGAACAATAAATAATTAATAGATTTCGAGGTTTTCGTAAATAATTTTAATTGTATGGGACTAGAAGCACAAGGTCTTTACCTACCGGAATTTGAACATGATAATTGTGGCGCAGGGTTCATTTGTAGTCTAAAAGGAGAAAAGAGTAATGACATCATTCATAAAGCACTCGAAATCTTAGTCCGACTCAAACACCGAGGTGCAGTCAATGCAGATGGAAAAACCGGAGACGGGGCAGGGATTCTAATTGATATTCCTCATGAGTTTTTTAAGAAATCAGTAGACTTTACACTACCTGAAATAGGCAGCTATGCGGTAGGAAATGTCTTTTTACCACAAAAAGAAAATCAACGCGTTTTTTGCGAAAACACCCTCACTAGTGCGCTAGAAGAACAAGGACTTCAGGTCTTAGGTTGGAGAACGACTCCGGTTGACGCTAGCGTTCTTGGAGACATTGCTCGTCAATCTGAACCGTTCGTACGTCAACTTTTCGTGGCTCGGCCTAAAGATATGGATGAGCGTAGCTTTGAGATTAAGCGATACATTGCGCGTAAAAAGGCAGAACACACTATTTGGAACTCTAAGTTATCGGAATCCAAAATCTTTTACCTTCCCAGCTTCTCTACTAAAGTTATTATCTACAAAGGACTTCTCGTTCCTGAAGACATCAGCGCGTACTATCTTGATCTACAAGATCCTCAATGCATTACGCGACTTGCGCTGGTACACCAGCGATTTTCGACTAACACCTTTCCAACCTGGGATTTAGCGCAACCTTTTAGATTTATTTGTCACAACGGAGAGATCAATACCCTTAGAGGTAACGTCACCCGCATGCGCTCTAGAGAAGACCTGATGCAAAGTGACTGGTTTAATGAGGAAATTAAAGCGATTATCCCCATAATTATTCCGGGTAAATCAGATTCGGCTAGTTTAGACATGGTTGTAGAGTTATTACTGATGACCGGTCGCACCCTTCCAGAGGCCATGATGATGCTTGTTCCTGAGGCTTGGGAGAAGAACGAACTCATGGACGCCGACAAACGTGCCTTTTATGAGTTTAATTCGTGTCTGATGGAACCTTGGGACGGTCCAGCTTCTATACCATTCACAGACGGAACCTATATCGACGCAGTACTTGATCGAAATGGCCTTAGACCTTCACGCTACAGCGTTACTAAAGATGGCTATGTTATCATGTCATCAGAGATTGGAGTCGTCGATATTCCAGTAGAAAACATTGAATCGCACGGAAGGCTAGAGCCCGGAAAAATGTTCTTAGTTGACATGGAAGCGGGTCGTATCATAGGCGATGAAGAGGTCAAAAAAGAAATTGTACGTAAACATCCATATAAGCAGTGGGTCGATGAAAAACTAACACACCTTAAGGATATCGAATACGGCGCCTGCGAGGTTCACCAGCCCGCGGCAAGCCTTGAGTCGCGCGCAAAATTCTTTGGATACACTCGAGAAGATATAAGCCGTATCATTTTACCCATGGCTGAGCAAGGAGCTGAACCAATTGGGTCAATGGGCTCAGACACTCCTATTGCAGTTCTTTCAGAACGTCCGCAATTATTATATAATTACTTCAAGCAACTCTTCGCTCAGGTAACCAACCCGCCGCTTGACGGAATACGTGAAGAGTTAATTACCGATATTAGTTTGACCCTAGGTCGCGACTACAACCTTTTTGAAATCGATGCCAAGCATTGCCATAAACTAAAAATCAAAAATCCAGTTATCTCTAAAGAAGATCTAGAAAAGATCAGACGCTTCGATGATAACGGCGGATTAAAAACCACCACACTCGATATTATATACCCGATTAAAGAAGGGGTTAATGGTCTAGAAAAAGCGCTTGAGCAATTAGTTGAGGATGCCGCTAAAGCGATCGATAACGGGGTGTCAATTCTTATTTTGTCTGACAGAAAAGTAGATAGCGAACTTGCAGCTATTCCCGCACTACTGGCCTGTTCTTATGTGAACCATGGTCTTGGACGTCTTAAGCGCCGTTCACTAGCTAGTCTTATTATCGAGTCTGCTGAACCAAGAGAGGTTCACCACTTCTCGCTGCTATTTGGTTTTGGAGCAAGTGCAGTTAACCCGTATATGGTGAACGAACTGATCTCTGCCCATGCCCTAGCTGAAGGATTGAGTTATGAAGACACCGAGAAAGCGATTTACAATTACAATAAAGCAGTAGGAAAAGGAATTCTTAAAGTGATGAATAAGGTCGGAATCTCGACGCTGAATTCATACCGAGGATCACAGATATTTGAGTGTATCGGTATCAACTCAGTAGTGGTTCGAAAATACTTTCCCATCACTCCTACTCGAATTGAGGGGATCGGACTAAACGAGCTCGAAAAAGAAATCGCGCTGCGCCACGAAAAGGCATTCAGTACACCTGAGACCGCAGCTGACTTAGACCTCGAAGTCGGAGGAGAGTATCGTTGGCGAAGAAATGGTGAACAACACGCCTTTGATCCGATTTCAGTAGCCACCTTACAAAAGGCAGTTCGACTCAATGAGCCTAAAACATTTCAGGAATATGCGAGTCGCATAAACGAGCAAGCTAAACGACTGTTAACTATCCGAGGACTATTAGAATTCACCAATTATGACCCCATTCCAATCGAAGAGGTTGAGCCATGGACTGAAATCGTAAAGCGATTTAAAACAGGAGCCATGTCGTACGGAAGTATTAGCAAAGAAGCTCATGAAAATCTGGCTATTGCGATGAACCGTATCGGAGGAAAATCAAACTCAGGCGAAGGGGGTGAAGAAACAGGAAGATTCTACAAAACCGAAGATGGCGACTGGCGAAATTCGGCAATCAAACAAGTTGCATCCGGACGATTTGGGGTTACCTCAAACTACCTAACCAACGCCTCTGAGATCCAAATTAAAATGGCCCAAGGGGCTAAACCTGGAGAGGGCGGACAATTACCAGGCCCAAAAGTAAATCCCGACATTGCAAAAACAAGAAATTCGACTCCATATGTGGGACTTATTTCGCCACCTCCACACCATGACATCTATTCAATCGAAGACTTATCGCAGCTAATTTATGACCTTAAATCAGCTAACCGAGAAGCCCGAATTAATGTCAAGCTAGTTTCTGAAATTGGTGTAGGAACCATTGCAGCTGGGGTTTCAAAGGCTAATGCCGATGTAATACTCATATCGGGACACGATGGCGGTACTGGAGCTTCTCCACTGACCTCTTTAAAGCATGCCGGGTTACCTTGGGAGCTGGGTATCGCAGAAGCACAGCAGACCCTTGTGATGAACAATCTGCGGTCACGAGTGGTACTCGAATGTGATGGTCAACTTAAAACTGGCCGGGATGTTGCCATCGCTTGCCTTCTGGGGGCCGAAGAATTCGGGTTTGCAACTGCACCACTTGTTGCTTCAGGATGTATTATGATGCGTGTTTGCCATTTAAATACCTGTCCGGTCGGAATTGCCACACAAAACCCAGAGCTTCGAAAAAAGTTCAAAGGTCAGCCAGAACATGTAGTTAACTTTATGTATTTCGTTGCACAAGAATTGCGCGAGATTATGGCTCAACTTGGTTTTAGAACGATAAACGAAATGGTTGGTCAAGTACAAAAACTAGAACGTTCGGGTGCTATTGATCACTATAAGACTAAAGGGCTTGATTTAAGTCCGATTTTAAGAGTGATTAAAACCCCAGAGGGCGTTTCTATCCGAAATACAGAGAAACAAGTAGATGAAACCGTTGGAGCTATCGATTTTGAAATCATCAGTAAAGCTCACCCAGCACTATATCGAAAAGAAAAAACACAATTAGAGTTACCTATCACTAATACTAATCGTGCGGTAGGTGCTATAATCAGTAACGAAATTTCAAAAATTTACGGAGCTGATGGACTTCCTGATAATACCCTCAGAGTAGTATTTACCGGTTTTGCTGGACAAAGCTTTGGCGCGTTCTCGACTAAGGGGCTTACCCTAGTGGTAAACGGTGCAACTAATGACTACCTCGGGAAAGGCCTTTCAGGGGCTAAACTAGTAGTACGCGTACCTAATGGGGCCTCTTTTGAACCGCATAATAATGTAATCACCGGTAATGTTTGTCTTTACGGAGCAACCTCTGGTGAAGCATACATCAATGGTCTAGCAGGCGAACGATTCTGCGTAAGAAACTCCGGTGCAAAAGCGGTAGTAGAAGGAATCGGTGATCACGGCTGTGAATATATGACCGGAGGTGTAGCCGTTATTCTCGGTAAGGTTGGACGAAACTTTGGAGCGGGTATGAGTGGTGGAATCGCCTATGTATACGATCCGAAAGGCACCTTCAAGGCAGGAATAAAAAACAATGACTTAAACCTGCTAAGGGTTGAAACAGCCGAAGATAAAACAGAGTTATTCACTCTAGTCGAGAATCACTACAATCAAACTATGAGTCCGCTCGCAGAAAAGCTATTAACCAATTGGGACGCAGAACTCGACAACTTTATTAAAGTATTCCCTGAAGAATACCGCCAAGCACTAAAACGAATTGCAGAAGAAAATCAAACGATCAATCTCTAATGGGAAAAACTACCGGATTTTTAGAATATCAACGCAAAACAGAAGAATACCTTCCTGTTGACGAGCGTACAACCAACTATAAAGAATTTACAAAGCCTCTAGCTGAAACGGAACTTAAAGAACAAGGTGCCCGTTGTATGAATTGCGGAATCCCTTTCTGCCATAGCGGCTGCCCACTAGGTAATCTTATACCCGACTTTAATGACGCCGTTTATGAAGGCAAGTGGGACAAGGCTTCCGAGATACTCCATTCAACGAATAACTTCCCTGAATTTACTGGGCGTTTGTGCCCAGCTCCATGCGAAGAAGCTTGCGTACTTGGAATCAATGAAGATCCTGTTTCCATCGAAAATATCGAAAAAAACATCGTCGAAACAGCCTTTGCTAACGGATACATTAAAGCCCTACCACCCAAGTTTAGAACGGGTAAAAAAGTTGCTGTTATCGGATCTGGTCCATCAGGACTAGCCGCTGCACAACAACTAAATAGAGCAGGACACGAGGTAACCGTTTTCGAAAGAGATGAACGAGTTGGAGGCCTACTTCGATTCGGAATTCCAGATTTCAAACTAGAAAAATCTATTATTGATCGTAGAATCGAAATACTTGAAGAAGAAGGAATTCAATTCAAAACAGGTGTTCATGTAGGAAAAACACTATCAGCAGAAGAGTTAAAACAAACGCACGACGCTATTGTTTTATGTGGTGGTGCAACTGTCCGAAGAACCTTACCTATAGAAGGTGCAAATCTTAAGGGAGTTGTACAAGCAATGGATTTTCTTCCACAAAATAACAGACGTGTTTCAAATCTAGCCATCACGTCAGAAGAACTAAAAGCAACCGATAAAAACGTAATAGTTATCGGCGGAGGAGATACCGGATCAGACTGTATCGGAACCTCTAGACGACAAGGGGCAAAGAGTATACAAAACTTCGAAATCATGCCGATGGTAACAAAGGATCGTCCTGAGAACCAACCCTGGCCATTTTGGCCAATGCGTCTTCGCGAAAGTACTTCACATAAAGAGGGTGTAGAGCGTCATTTTAGTATTCTAACTAAACGATTTATCGGAAATGAAAAGGGTGAACTCACTGCCCTAGAGACCGTAGAGGTGGCTTGGGAGTACGAGAACGGAAGAATGCAACTAAAAGAACGACCAAACTCTTCAAAGATTTGGGAATGTGACTTAGTCTTATTGGCACTCGGTTTTACAGGATCTGAAAAGACTTTAGCAGAATCCTTTGGACTAGAATTCGACAACAGAGGAAACATACAAGCTACAGAGGAGGATTACAAAACGAATATCCCGGGAATTTTTGTGGCCGGAGACCAAAGAAGAGGTCAATCATTAATTGTCTGGGCTATATCAGAAGGAAGACAGGCAGCACATCATGTAGATGCCTACCTTATGGGAGAAAGCCATTTACCTCTAAAAGGAGATGGAGATTTACCACGCGTTTAAGTAGAAAATTGTTTACGAAGACAATCATCAATCATCATTCTTTTGAACTAGCGTGAGTGAGTGAAGCCCCGAAAGGGGCTTTTTTATTACCAAAAATAGGGTATAAAAAAAGCCCCTCACATTACTGTGAGGGGCTTGAGGAGGGCGGCGACCTACTCTCCCACCTTTTGGGGCAGTACCATCGGCGCTGGCAGGCTT
>CAZUBV010000015.1:7512-17559 GCA_964618875.1 uncultured Flavobacteriaceae bacterium | reverse complement strand
AGTTTTATGAGTTTAAGCGCGTTGAGTAGGCGGAAGGCCTCTGCTTCTCCGCCTTTTAGAATGATACTAATCATAGCTCCTGGAGCGGTACATTGTTTTTTGTAAATGAGACGTTGCTCTTGGGTTGCCGATGCCATTCCTGGGAAAAGTACTTTTCTAACTTTCGGATGAGCCGCTAGGTAATCCGCTATTTTTTCAGCATTCTGGGTCTGATAGTTCATGCGAACATGCAAGGTCTCTAAGCTTCGAGTAAGAAGCCATGCCGTGTACGGGGCAATCATGCCGCCTAAAAAGGTTCGTAAGCCTTTTACCGGACTAACAGCTTTTTGAGACCCCATCACCGCACCGGCGATTACATCGCTATGGCCGTTTAGGAATTTAGTGGCGGAGTAGCAAACTAGATCAGCGCCAAATTCTAACGGTTTTTGCCAAAGCGGACCAAGATAGGTGTTGTCGACTGCCATAATCACCTCGCTTTGACAGTGCTTTTCAATGAGACCTTTTAAAAATGCTACCTTTTCAAGGTCAACAAGTGTATTGGTTGGGTTGGCTGGAGTTTCACAATAAATCAATTTTACTGAGGCGGTTAGCTTTAGGTCTTCTAATTCTTGAAAAATTGCGTTAGGATTACTCCAATCCATTACCGAATGCACGTGAATACCGATTGAAGTGAGATAGTGGTGTACAAAATGATGTGTACCCCCATAAACTTCGTTGCTAAACACTAAAGTATCACCTGGCTTTAAATAGGTGAGCATTACCGTTGAAATAGCGCTCATTCCGCTGACAAAAGCTGCTGCTGTTTCGGTGTTCTCGAGGGCTGCTAAGCGCTCCTCAAGAATTTGCATGTTTGGATTGTTGAGTCTAGAGTAGATTAGGCCCATTTGCTCTCCAGGTTCGAGAGTTGATTTGCCGTATGCAATTTCAAAAAAACGTTTACCCTCTTCGGCGGTATTAAAACCGAAGGTTGAGGTTTGAAAAATAGGGGGTTTTACAGATCCTTCGCTCCACTGGGGCACATAGCCCAGTGACATCATCAGTGATTCGGGTCTTTTCATGGTAAAGTGTGATTTTACCATGAAAAGATAGGGAATCTGTTACATCTACAACAGAGATCTGCTTTAAAGTTTATTGACGCTTTTTTGAAAGCTTGTTTGAGCTAACGTTCGGAGGCGTGCTTACTTGAGCTTCTTTATCGGCCTTGGCCGATGCCGCTCCAGCAGATTTACAAGATAAAAGTAACGCGCTTAAAAAAAGCCCCGTAAGGAGCGTACTAACTAATCTTTTCATGTCATTCTTTTGTATAAATTTAGGCACTAACTCATTAATTTCCTAGAAATGTCTACTCTTTTGAATGCAGTTCTTCTTTTCATGCGCGTTGGATTTTCTCTGCTTATGATGACTCATGGTTGGCCCAAGTTTCAACGTGTGTTGTCGGGTGATACCGCTTTTTCCGACCCTTTGGGATTTGGAGAAATACCTTCATTATATCTTACCATTTTTGCAGAACTGGTCGCGCCGGTATTTGTAATCTTTGGTTTTAAAACTAGATTTTTTGCGGCCCCTATCGCCTTTACTATGGCGGTTGCTGCATTTCTCGTACATGGAGCTGATCCGTTAGCCAAGAAAGAAAAGGCGCTATTGTATTTAATTGGATTTTTATCGATTACCCTTTTGGGTGCCGGAAGGTATGCTATCGACGGTGTTAAGAAAGGCTAACCGATTTAGTCTTGAACAATAAGATCTTTTTCGTCAGATCGCTCAAACTCGGGTTGAAGCGTCACGTGGTTAATCTCGAATTTTTCGTGGAGTAGCTGTTCAATTTGTAATTGAACCTGTTCAAATTCTTTAAGGGTAAGATTTTCGCTGAGGTCTAAGTGTGCTTCGAGATGAATCTCGGTGTCGTTGAGCTTCCAGATGTGAATATGATGAAGTTTACGCACGGGTTGGATATCGTGTACTGCGGCTACTACTTCAGATAGGTCTATTTCTACAGGCGTGTAGAGCATGAGTATGCGAATCGATTCTTTGAGTAAGTCATAACCCAAATAGATTAAATAAATCGAAATGATTACCCCCAGAAGTGGGTCAATCCAGTACCAACCATAAAAGTAGATAGAAATTCCTCCGATTAGTACAACTACACTTGCCATAAGATCAGAGAGTAAATGAATATAGGCCGATTTAATATTCAGATTTTTGTCGGTTTGTCGGTAAAGCAGGTAAACACTTAGACCGTTCCCAGCTATGGCAACTAAAGAAAGGTAAATAACCGTTATTTCATTTACTGCTTCTGGGGTCAATAGGCGCTGTACCGACTCAATGATTAACCAAATCGAGAGTAGAACGAGAGAGATTGCATTAATAAAGGCGGCGATAATTTCTGCACGCTTATATCCAAAAGTTTTGTCTGAGGTTGCGCGTTTTTTTGCTAGGCGGTTTGCCGTAAAGGTCACTATTAGTGAAATTACATCGCTGAAGTTATGAGCCGCATCACTGAGCAGTGCAACACTGCCCGAAAGAATGCCTCCAATGAATTGGGCAAGAGTAATCCCCAGATTTAAGAGAATGGTGAGTCCTAATTTCTGTCTTGATACGTTGTCGGAATGCCTATGTTCGCTCATAATTAGTCAAAGTAGGTCTCAATGAGAGTGGCCTTGTTTTCTTGCAGGTAATTTAAGAAAGTTAGGGCAAGTGGAGACAAATGCTGCGAGCGATTATATACGATTCGCCAATGGGTAATAATGGGCAGGCCTGGTCGCTCAATGATATGAAGTTGCCCTCTTTCTAGCTCGTCTGCGATACCTATAAGCGGAAGAATAGATTGCCCTAATCCAGCAATTACAGCTTGCTTAACAGCTTCGTTGGTAGAGAGTTCAAAGGATTTTTTGTGAGAGGTCTCTTTAAAGTATTCGTCCATAGCCTGTCTAGTGGCCGATCCGGATTCTCTAAAAATAAGAGGTGCGTCCGGGTTGTCACTGGGCTCATTACTTACCCGAGGCAAATCCAGGGCTTTATTTAACGATGGCACTTGCGATAACCTTTCCGCTTAATGTGATGTTTGGGATTCCGTTTTACGAATACCTGATCATACATTTTTTCTAGTCAACGGCTGAAGCTCGCCTGATTTTATCATTCAGTGTGCGTCCAAGACCCTTTGAGTCGAAGGGTTCAATAAGCAGATAGTCTAGTTCAAGCGTGTCAAGTTCGTGCAGCACCGAATAAAGCTTTTCTGCCATTTGATTTAGATTGCCCTGATCGGATAAATGCCGAACCTCATGTGCCTCGGCCTGAATAGTTCCTTTTTTATGTTCAATGATTCCGAATCTGAGTTCAGGGTTTGAACTGCCAAGGTGAGCGGAAATTGACGCTACTACAAGTAGGGGAGTTCTTGGTGCATAATGGCGTTTATCCATGCCTGGAGCGTGAAAAGACAAGGTGTCTTCGGTTTGCTCGAGAATATACGTCTCAGGGTCTATCTGCCTAAGACGCTCAAGTTCGATGCTTCCTTGGCGAAATACCACTGGAGTTCCACTTGTGTCAAAACCTACAATTGTTGATTCAAGCCCTACGGTGCAGGTTCCTCCGTCTAGGATAGCCACTTGATCTCCAAGGCTGTTACTGACGTGTTCTGGACGGGTTGGACTAATATGTTTAAAACGATTGGCACTTGGGGCCACCAGCGGAAAATCAAGACGATTCAGTAACGCCAAAGCCACAGGGTGTTTAGGCATTCGGATGGCCACGGTGGGCTTTCCGGCAGTAATGCGATCACTCACCTGATCGCTCTTAGGCAGTAAAAGTGTAAGTGGACCCGGCCAAAATGCTTGCGCAAAAATTTGCGCTCTTTCTGGTAATTCGGTAATTAGTGGCTTAAGCTGTTCAAGCGAGGCAATATGAACAATAAGCGGGTTGTAGCTCGGACGCCCTTTAGTCTCAAAGACCCGATTTACAGCAGTTTCGGAAAATGCGTTTGCCGCGAGCCCATAAACCGTCTCGGTAGGGATAGCAACCACTTTGTCATGCTGTAAAAGGTTTGCGGCCTCTTCTAATGAAACAGTATTCATAAAGGCAAAGATACAGGCATCGCCTTAAAGCACCTCAATCAAAATAGCCGATGCGCCACCTCCACCATTACAGATTGCTGCGAGACCTAATTTTTTCTTATGAGTTCTAAGGGCATGTACTAGGGTGGTTATAATTCGCGCTCCAGAGCAACCAATCGGATGGCCAAGCGAAACTGCTCCGCCATGAACATTAATTTGGTCTATAGACACCCCGAGGGCGCTGCCGAATGCTAAGGGCACCATGGCAAAAGCTTCATTTATTTCGAAAAGATCAATGGCTTCAATTGCGACTCCTGTTTTTGAAAGAAGAATCTTTGTTGCCTCAATGGGAGCGAGGGTAAAGTGTGCAGGATCAGTAGCGGTTTCGGCATAGCCGAGAATTCGGGCAATCGGGTTTTGATTGTATTGCCCTAACGCAGATTCTGAGCAAAGTACAAGAGCTGCGGCCCCGTCGTTCAGCGTTGAGGCATTTGCGGCAGTTATGGTTCCGTTAGGGTCAAAGGCTGGCCGAAGGCTTTTCAGTTTTGCAAAGTCAACTTTCTCGAACTCCTCATCTGTATCGATGGTAATTTCACCTTTTTTACTGCTGAGTGTAATCGGACTGACCTCCTCAGTGAACCAACCATTTTCCCATGCAGTTTTAGACCGCTCGTAGGATTTGATAGCGAATGCGTCTTGAGCTTCTCTTGAAATGCCATTTTCTGTACATACGCGCTCAGCGAGTACTCCCATAGCACAATTTTCGGTTGCGTCGGTTAGACCGTCTTTAGCGATCCCATCAACGAAAACTCCGTCGCCATACTTCATTCCCCATCGCGAACCTGTCGCGTAATAGGGAATGTTAGACATACTCTCAGCGCCTCCAGCTACCATAAGGTTTCGGTCGCCTAATTGGATACTTTGAGCCGCTAAAATCACGGATTTCATACCTGAAGCACACACCTTGTTTATTGTAGTTGCAGGGCTGGTCAACGGCAGACCTGCTTTAAGGGCAATTTGTCGAGCTGGAGCCTGACCAACTCCTGCCGAGCACACATTTCCGAAAAAGATCTCCTCGACTGCTTCTGGGGCGATCCCGGCGGCGCGCAGCGCCGCCGCCGTAGCATGGCTGCCAAGTTCAGCGGCCGTTAGGCCGCTGAGGCTCGCCCCAAAACTTCCAATAGGGGTTCGCTTAGCCGAAAGGATATAAACGTCATTTTTCATAGTGCAATGTTAGGTTTTTAAAATAGTCTAGTGCTTTAGGGTTTCTGAGCGAATCGATACTGACGACGGTATCGATTGGCGCACCCTGAAGGATTTTCCGAATGGGTATTTCTAGTTTCTTTCCGCTTAAGGTATAGGGTAAATCGGTTACAAAATAAATGTGATCGGCCATGTGCCTTGGTGAGAGGTGTTGTTTTAGATGGTTGTTGATTTGAGAGCTTGTGAGGGTACTAGCTTGAGACGAGCTTTTTTGTACGAAGAGCAAAAGTTCATCGCGTTTTTGATCACTTAGGTGAATAACAAGGCTATCCTCGATACCGCCGAGCTTTTTAAGTGCCGTGTATAGCTCAGAAGTTCCGATCCGAATACCATGTCGATTCAGTGTTGCGTCCGATCTTCCGTAGAGGACAAAGCTGCCTTTTGTAGTTTGTTTCGCCCAGTCGCCGTGTGTCCAAACCCCATCAAATCGTTCAAAGTAGCTTTCGAGATAGCGTTTCTTGCCAGGGTCTCCCCAAAAGTATAAGGGCATTGAGATTAGTGGTGCTGTAATGACAAGTTCTCCGGCGCTTTCAATTACCGGACGGCCGCCTTCATCAAAGATGGCTACGGCCGCCCCTAAAAGTTTGCATTGAAGTTCGCCAGGAATTGATGGTTCGCCAGGTAAACCACCCAAAAAAGCAGAGCAGACATCTGTGCCTCCGCTAAGCGAAATAATTTGAGCTTTCGGAAAGATACGCTGCAAGTTTTCGGCAACTTCGGGGTAAAGAACAGATCCGGTGGCTGCAATTGTTTTGATACAAGGCTGTTTAGACGCATTGCAATGATCGGGTATGTTCTCCAGGAGTTTTTGGTAGTATACAGAGCCGTGACCAAAGTGATTAATCGTTGCTTTTGCAGTAAAATTCCAAAGTTCATCAGGATCCGGAAAAAAAGAGTCTCCCTCGTAGATACAGAGGGTTGCGCCAAGTAGCAAGGCGCTTAGGCTATAATTGTACATCATCCATCCGGTGGTACTGTACCAGAAATAACGTTCTGCTTTGTGTACATCTTGGTGCAGCCCGAGGGCTTTGCAGTGCTCCAGAATCATGGCCCCAGTCCCGTGAGTTATCGCTTTGGGTTTTCCGGTGGTTCCCGAGGAAAATAATATATAAATAGGATGGTTAAATTCAACTGAAAGCGGCGATAGTGACGCTACATCAAAGTGCTCCTCATTAAAGTCGTGCTTATCGTCGAGGTATACTACATTTTCCAAACCTGTTAGCGAAGCTGTTAAGTGTTCGATCTCTTCTGATTTGTCGTAGTGCTTTCCACGGTAGGTGTAACTTTTATGTGCAATCAGAACTTTTGGCGTAACGGTCTCAAACCTGTCAAAGACTGCCGAATATCCGAACTCCGGCGGACAACTCGCCCAGATGGCTCCCAAACTATTTGCTGCTAAAAAGGCTGCCACCGTATCCGGACGATTGAGGACATAAGCTGCCACACGATCACCCTTTTCGACCCCTAAGGCCTTAAAATGTGATTGATAGGATAAGGTTTTAGCAAGTAGCTGTGGCCACGAAATAGTCTGATAAAATCCGTTTTCATGTCCATAAATAAGCGCGTCTCCTTCTTTGTCGAAGTGTGAAAATACTTGTCTACAATAGCTTAGAGTAGCCCCTTGAAACCAGATGGTCTCGGTAAGGTGTTTGCCTCTGACCATGATCTGCTGAGGTTGCCGCTCAAATTCAATGTTGTAAAACCCTGCGAGGGTCTGCCAAAACGTTGCCATATGCTCAATACTAAAAGCATGTAAATCGGCATAGCTCTCAAAGGATTGTTGAGTTTGCTTTTCGAGCAGTTTAGTGAAGCGATTTAGCGAGGTCTGCATAGGCGTATTTAGACCTTTAAGTTACCCAATTTTTAGTAAGGTGACCCAGGTTACCTGCCGCATTTAGATAGTTCACTAGTATTGTGTAATTTACCTTTTCAACCTAACTGTTTTTTGTTGTAATGTCTCTCGATCAGCCCGAATTCAAAGAATTAATTGCACGATTTTCACGTTTAATTACGACAACCGTTATTCTTTTACTGCTAATGGTTGGGGCAATTTTTATTGCGGTTTTAGCCGCTAAGCCGAGTGTAACGGAAGTTCAGTTATTGCCTGTTACCGAGGTTTTAGCACCACCCGAAAGACTTCCGCTAGCTGAGGCTGTCTCTGAGCTAAAGGATGCCGAAATCACCTACGGCTACCAATTACTTACCCAAACCGACCAACTAATAGGTCCTGAGGTTGGCGATGCTGATATGCGACTAACGGGTAATGTACTGCGTTGTACGAATTGCCACCTTCAAGGGGGGACGCAGTCGTATGGGATTTCTCTTGTTGGAGTTGACAAGCGTTTTCCGCAATACCGCGGAAGAGAAGATCGAATTGGCACCCTTGAAGATCGAATTAATGGTTGTATGACTAGAAGCATGAACGGCTCTTCGTTAGCTAATGACAGTCGTGAGATGAAAGCCATGGTGGCCTATATCTCTTGGCTTGACGACTATTTTGGTTCGGATTCCAATTCGATTTCTTCCGGTCTAAAATCAATAGAACTGCCGGATAGAGCGGTGGATCTCGAGCGCGGAAAATCACTTTTTTCTCAGCAATGTGCCGTTTGTCATCAGGCTGATGGACAAGGTATTGCCAGTGCGACTACCCCAGGAAGTTCTTATGTCTATCCGCCTTTATGGGGCAAGTATTCATATAATAATGGTGCGGGTATGAACCGAGTAATTACTGCGGCTCAGTTCGTAAAGTATAATATGCCTTTTGGTGTTACCCATGAGAATCCGGTGCTTTCTGATGAAGACGCCTATGATATTGCAGGCTACATGAATAGTCATTTACGTCCGAAGAAGTCGGCTCTTGAATTAGATTTCCCTGATCGGACCAAAAAACCCATGTCTACTCCTTATGGTCCGTATGCCGACTCGTTTTCTGAAGATCAGCATACCTTTGGTCCTTATCCACCCATTTTGGAGTACTATAAAATCACTTATGGGGTAACTAAGAAAAATTAAGGCATAAAAAAACCCGCCGAAGGCGGGTTTTTGATTATACCGATGTCGGATTATCGAATTACGATACCCAATGCGTGTTGAAAGTGAGTTACACCGTAAGAAGTTGGGGTATGTTTGAAGGTGCTGTCAAAAGTAAGTCCTAGGTGGTCTGTAATCCAAAAATTAAGACCAGCGCCAAGGTTTACCGTTCCTGATGAAAAGTCACCCATCCAATATTTACCTGCACCTGCAAGCACATACGGATCAACTTTAGTGTCACTTAAAAAGTTATATCGAATAGCTGCATCAGCTCCGATATAGCTCTCTTTAACAGCAGTAGTTCCCAATTGAGAGATAGAACCAACGCTACCTCTTACCACTACAGAAAATCCATTTTCGATGTAGTAGCTTCCTTGAACGTAAGTAGCCGATGGCGAAACATTCCAGTTATCGGCAGCTTTAAAGAAATCTTGGAATAAAGCTCCTGAGAAGCCGTTACCTGCATTAGTTGGAAACGCATCTACTCCAGTGAAACCTGTACTGAATGTAAAGCGATTGTCGGAATCTTGTGCTTGAGCACTAAATGCAAGTGCGCAAACGGCAACAAGAACCATTAAAGATTTGATTGTTTTCATGTGGTTTGAGTATAGTTATTGTATAAAATTAAGTTAAAAAATTGAATTAGTTGATTATTTGAGGTTTACAGACTATTTCGGATTGCAGCCAGTTTGTCTTCATCGGTTTGAAGAACCCCATTTTCTACAAGATACCGGCTTGAATTCATTGGAAGTACTGAAGTATTAGAAGTTATAATTTTGGTTGCTGACAGGTGAACTTCAGTAAAATTTGAATTGATAAATAAATGAATATTTTGTGGGTTAATGCCTCCTCCGGGTAAAATGCCTACTGTTGTGCTTTGAGCCTTGAGCTCATTTAATCTTGAGAGACCGGCTTCTGCAGTGGGTGCACCTCCAGAACTCAGAATCCTACGCACCCCAAGTGTTTGTAATATTTTTAAAGCCTCGGTTTGAGCTGGAATCCAGTCAAAAGCGCGGTGAAATGTGAATGGAAGTGTACCCGTTGCTTCTAATAGTTGTTCTAGCACCTCAGTATCGACTGTAAGCTCTCGAGTTAAACATCCACAAACGATACCTTGAGCACCTAGTTCTTTAGCGGTTTTGATATCCTCACACATTATACGAACTTCATCCACGCTGTAGCTGAAGTTTCCTGCTCTGGGCCGGACAAGTACAAAAACCGGAATGTCAAGTTGGTTGATTGTTGCGCTGATTAATCCTTGTGAGGGGGTAAGTCCTCCAAGGGCAAGCCCCATGCATAGCTCAATTCGGTTTGCACCCCCTTTAGCAGCAATTTTTGCCGATTCTATAGAATCTACACAGGCTTCTAGACTAATCATAGAATAGTTAACGATTAAGCGATTAAATTGATAGTCAATGTAGTAACTTTTAGTGCTTAATAAGACAAAACTTCGTACTATGAATCGTAGAAAATTCTTTTCTCTTTCAGCATTATCTTCGGCAGGCCTATTCTTGAGTCACCAAGAGTTAAGCGCTCAGAAGACGTTAACCAAGTATAGTAAGGGCAAAGTTGTAGCAACTTGGAATGTACCAAATGCCGTAGCGACCGCATATGCCGAAATTGCTTTAGGTAGATCTGCGCTTGACGCTATAGAGGCAGGATGTCGAGTAGAGGAGTCAAACGTATCAAACACCACCGTTGGCAAAGG
>CAZUBV010000015.1:0-7502 GCA_964618875.1 uncultured Flavobacteriaceae bacterium | reverse complement strand
CAAAGGAGGTCTTCCGGATAGAGAAGGTAAAGTGACCTTAGATGCCTGTATAATGGACTCAACGGGCAATGCAGGTTCAGTCTTGTTTTTAGAAGATATTGAACACCCAATTTCGGTTGCAAGACGCGTAATGGAACAAACACCTCATGTAATACTTGCTGGAGCTGGTGCACAGCAGTTTGCGCTGAGCCAGGGCTTCGAGAAAATAAATCTGTTAACCGAGTCTTCAGAGAAGGCCTACCGGAAATGGTTAAAGACCTCAGAATATAAACCGATCATCAACATAGAAAACCACGATACAATCGGTATGCTTGCTATCGATTTAGAGGGAAATTTAAGTGGTGGCTGTACCACCAGCGGCCTCGCTTACAAAATGAGAGGAAGGGTGGGAGATTCACCTATTATTGGTTCAGGATTGTATATTGATAATGAAATAGGTGGGGCTACTGCAACTGGCCTGGGCGAAGAAATTCTCAAAAGTGTCGGAAGCTTTTTGATTGTTGAATTGATGCGACAAGGTGCACATCCTACTGAGGCTTGTGAAGAGGCCGTTCGCAGAATCGCGGCTAAGTCGGGTTCAAAAGTGCGTGACTTTCAGGCAGGGTTTATAGCAATCCGAAAAGATGGTGAAGTAGGCGGATATGCAATTCATCCTGGTTTTAACTATACCGTAGCCGATTCGAATCAGCCTGTGCTAAACACTCCAGCTACTCTTCTTTGAGCCGTTTATCCTCGCGAATCATGGTGTTATCCTTAGAATTCACCCAATCTGTAATCATCATTCCGATAACATTTTTTGCGTTAATTGATGCGCATAGGTAAAGTGTGCGTTGAGGTTTCCTCCTTTTGAGGCTGATTTCGTAAACTTACCGATGGCTAGGAGCGTATCAAAAACCTGTGCTTTAATTTCGGGAGCTAGTTTGTCATCTTCTAATAGCTCTGATAGCTTCTCGATAAGCGAAATTTGTAGTCCGCGCTGCAGTAGATCCGGATTTTTATTAGAATACAATAGGTGCTTTGTAAGGGTGCCAATAAACTCATTAGTTTGTAGGCCAACTCCATTAACACTTGCCGTACTTGAGAGCATTTGATTGAGTTTAGTTGTACTCAACAGTCTGTATAGAAGTGCTTTTTGAAGGTTACCCACTAGTTCGAGTCTTCCGCTGGGTTCAATTTGAGAAATTGTACTTTTTTCAAGTAGCCAAAGAGGTGAATTCCAAACGTGGCGGTTGAGCGCTTCAAGGGCGTATTGTTGTTCTGCTAGCGGAACATTTTTGTACACTTCGGGGGCCTGTCCATTTAAGATCCGAGTCTCTCTAACACCTCCGATAAGACTAGCCACATGATACACATAGCGTCTGTACACACCGATCAGTTCGAGATAAAGCTCGTTAAGGTCTTCGAAATTTGCACCTTTTGGGGTAGTCCATTCGGTTAGATTCGATGCCACTATTTTGAGATTGGCAATGCCATAATCGGTGGCTTTTACAGGGTCATCACCGATATTTTCGGTTTGCGAGTCTGGGTCTGTTCCTCCACTTCCGAACTGGTAAATAGGGTTGAGGTTATGGTCGCTAACAAACTTTTCAAGTAGCGGCTTTACCGCTTCGGGTGACTGTTTATCGAAGTAGCGATAACCCCACTCAATGGCATAGTCGTCATATGGACCCATTTGACGTACAAAGCGAATGTTTTGGTCTCCAGGTTGGGCTACATAATTGTAGCGCGCGTAATCCATAATGGTTGCGGCAATACCCATTTTTTGGGTGAAGCTGCCTGAGCGAAGTGAATCGACTGGATAGGCCGAACTCGCTTTCATGTTATGAGGTAATCCCAGTGCGTGGCCTACTTCGTGCGCGATAACGCGTCGCATCATCTCTCCGATTTCTTCTTCAGGGGTATTTAGGGTTCTCGCTTTTGGATTTGCGGCTCCGGTCTCAAGTAAATAGCGATTTCGGTACGATCGAAGGTGATTGTGGTACCAGATCACATCACTCTCTAAGATTTCGCCTGTTCTAGGATCTTTAACGCTAGGTCCGGTAGCGTTTCTTGTTGTTGATGCCACGTATCGGACAACTGAGTAGCGCACATCTTCGGGGCTAAAATCAGGATCTTCTTCGGAGCTCGGGGGGTCTTTTGCAATGATGGCATTTTTGAATCCGGCTTTTTCAAAGGCAGTATTCCAATCTTCAATACCTTTTTTGAAATAAGGTCGCCATTTAAGGGGTGTTGCAGGATCGAGGTAGAAGACAATCGGTTTTTTCGGTTCAACCAGTTCTCCTCGATTATAAGCTTCGACATTAGAAGGTTCTAACCTCCAGCGGACGGCGATGCGGTAGTTATCTGATTTTAGTGCCTCAGAGGAGTAGTTGAATTTTTCGAGCGAAAACCATCCGACTCTATGATCGACATAGCGAACGGGCATCGGATTCTCGGGTAGTGCGATGATCGAATGGTTCATTTGAAAACTCAATGTTTCTGAACGATTACCCCTAGGTGGCTCTGAAGAGGGATAGGTAAGGGTGTGGGTGATTTCGGTATTGCGCGGAAAGCTACGCGCGCTATCGATCATCGATCGTTTTTTGTCGAGACCGCCTATTTTGTAGCTCTTCTTTTGAGTCTCTCCAACCACATTAAAACTAGGCGAATCGCCCGAGAAGAAATCGGTGACATCGATTAGGTGTTCGGTTTCTTCAGTGTTTAGTTTGTCGAAAACAGCTAAAATGGGACTTAAATTGTTTCGAATCACACTTTCGTATATGGGGTCCTCGGCCTCAGCTTCATTTACAAAGGACACTTGCTTCAGTATAATTTTACTTCCGCGCTTTTCAAATTCAATGACCTGTTCAGCAGTTTTTGAACCTGCGTTTTGATAGGCCGAATAGCCAGTCGGGAGTTTAACATAACGGCTTACCATGAGTAGTGACTTTCCGAGAACCGTATCGTTGAATTGTAACAATAATTGAGGTTTATCAACCTTGTAATACGTGCTGAGCATACCCTTTGAGCTAGAAGTATTAGCAGTAAGAGAGTCTATAGGTTGTTTTTTTTGCCCGACAACAACTAGGCTTAATGAGAGTAAAATCGATAAGGAAAACGCCTTCATAAGATTTTCTTAAAAGTTGATTTTAACGAAGATAAGTCGTTTTAATGATAGGTTTGTTCCTACATTTGCGGCATGAAAGCACTGTTTAGAATCATTCTAATTGTTTTGGTAACTCCTGTTTTCTCTCAGTCTACCTTGAAAGGAGAGGTTGTGGTTGTAGAAAACGGAAATGAATCTGCCCTTGAGGGGGTTGAAATTTATTGGTTGGGGACCACTACCGGAACGGTGAGTAAACCTAATGGGCGGTTCGAAATTGCAGCGCCGAAACTTCCGGCTCAATTGGTGTTTCAGTATCTAGGATTTGAAACTGATACGATTACTATTCCTAATCTCGATGCTATTAAGCACGTTATGCGTATTGCATCCGCCGAGGAACTCGACGAGGTTGTGGTAAGTAAAACCAAGGCAAGTATTCAAAAGACCTATTTCAAGCCGCGTAACGTAGTCAACGTAAGTAGTGAAGAACTGCTTAAAGCTGCTTGTTGTAACCTTTCTGAAAGCTTTGAGACCAATCCAGCTATCGATGTGAATTTCTCAGATGCCATAACCGGTACCAAACAAATCAAAATGCTCGGTCTGTCTAGTCCGTATTTGCTGATTACTCAAGAAAATATTCCCATGGTGCGCGGAGCCTCTCAGGCTTATGGGCTTACGTTTACTCCAGGTCCATGGATCGAAAGTATCCAAATCACCAAAGGCTCTGGTAGTGTAGTAAATGGATTTGAGAGTATTACAGGCCAGATTAATACTGAGTTGTTTAAACCGCTTACAGCCCAGCAACGTTATCTAAACATATACAATGCACTTGACGGCCGCCGCGAGATTAACCTACACCTAAACGGTGTGCTTAATGAAAAGTGGAGTGCCGGTTTATTTGCTCATGCAAATCAGCGAACTCAAAATAATGATATGAACGACGATGGGTTTTTAGATATGCCCACCGGAGATCAAATTAATCTTTTAGGAAGGTTGCAGTACACCAATGCACAAAACGGATGGGTCGGATTTTTAACCTTGCGCTACCTCGAAGAGAATAAGACTGCTGGTGAGTTACAACAGGCTACTCCTAATGCACTACGTTCTCGTGAGTATTGGGTAAGTACTGTTGACACCGAGCGCTTTGATGCATCGCTTAAAACAGGCTATGTTTTTCCGATGAGAACCTATCAGAGTTTTGGTTTTCAAGCGGCTTATAGTAGTCATGATCAGGTGGCCAACTTTGGAAACCGCATCTACAATATTGGACACGACAGCTTTTACACTAACCTTATTTTTAATTCGATCTTCGGAAATACGCTAAACACTTTTAAAACCGGAATTAGTTTCAGTTATGATCAGTTTGAGGAAGAAGTAGATGTGCTTGATTTCGCACGTACCGATCGATCTGCTGGGGTGTTTTTTGAGTATGCGTATAACGATATCGACACGTGGTCATTAGTTGTAGGGGGCAGGGTAGATAAGCATAACCGTTTAGGTACGTTTTTCACTCCGAGACTGAATGCCCGCTACACTCCATGGGAGCGCTCTGCACTTCGATTTTCGATTGGCCAAGGAAGAAAGGCATCGAATATTTTTGCAGAAAATCAATCCTTATTTTTCACTGGGCGCACCCTTTCAATTGAGTCTACCGGCGGTAATTTTTATGGCTTAGGTCCTGAGCGAGCTACCAATTACGGACTGAGTTTTTTACAAGGGTTTAGTTTATTTAATAATCAAGGTGATTTAACGGTTGATTTTTATCGTACTGATTTTATCGACCAAGTCGTTGTAGATTGGGAGACTGCAGGAGCGCTACGTTTTTATAATTTAGAGGGAAAAAGTTTTGCTGAAAACTTGCAAGTTGAGCTAAGCTATGAGCTTGCAAGAAACCTCTCTATGCGAGCTGCATTTAAAACGTATCGCGTTGAAACCGATTTTAAAAGTGGACGATTAGAGCGGCCGCTTACCCCGGATAAGCGTTACTTTGCCAATCTTGACTACAAGTCTACCCCTAACGAGAAAGGCCAATTATGGCGAGCCGATTTTACTTACCATTTTATTGGATCACAGCGATTACCCGCGAATATTCGAGATGGTGTAGGAGCTCGTGCAGACGGTTACGGTTTAATCAATGCCCAGCTTACTCGCGTTTTTGCAGATAACTTCGAAGTTTATGTAGGTGGCGAGAATTTGGCTAATTTTAGACAAGAAAATCCGATCATCGCTGCCGATGATCCTTTTGGTCAAAACTTTGATGCGAGCATTATTTATGCTCCGGTATTTGGTAGAATGGCCTACATAGGGCTTCGGTGGAATTCAAAAAAATAAGTAAATGAAAAAATTTCTAGTTGTTTTTGCCGTACTTCTATTACCTGTGGGAGTAAACGCCCAAAAGAAAATTGAGAAAGTTGCGGTTGAGGTTGATGGGGTCTGCTCGATGTGTAAGGCCCGTATTGAAAAAGCTTCATTTTCGGAGAAGGGTGTAAAGTCTGCTACTTGGAGTGTTGAAGATCATAAGCTTACTCTTATCTATGACGCCTCGAAAACTTCTATCGATAGCATTCAAAAGAAAGTATCATTAGCTGGTCATAACACTCCACTTTTTAAAGCCCCGGAAGAAGCTTATCAGAGCCTTCCGATGTGCTGTAAGTATAGAACAGTTTCAGACCACTAACACGCTTGGCCCCCTATCGTCGTAAACAGCGCGCCAAACGAACGCGTACCTACAGAATTTGGCACAAAAGAGTTGGGCTAGCCCTGTTTGTAGTTTTTGCAATTGTTTCGATATCTGGAATACTTCTGGCATACAAAGATCTGATGGGGCTTAAGCCTAAAACCCAGAATATTGCCCTCACTACTGATTGGAAATCGGTTGAGGAATTGCTGGTTACAGCACAAACGATTGTTACAGACTCTTTAGGTCTTGATGCTACAATTGATCGTCTTGATATCCGCCCAGATAAAGGAGTGGTTAAGGTGCTATTTAAGAACCATTTTACAGAGCTTCAGCTTAGCGGAATGACAGCAGAATTGTTGTCGGTTCAGACCCGTTCCGATCATTTTATTGAACGTATTCACGACGGATCGATTATCGAATTTTACACTTCACAATCGGATGTTTCGAAATGGATTTTTTCTACGCTTTCTGGAATAGGGCTGTTAGGCCTAGTAGTAACCGGATTAGGTCTTTGGTATGCCCCGCGCAGTATGAAGTCTAAGGATTAGACTTGTTTTTTTCATAAGCTAAAATCGCTCTTCCTAGTGCTGCCATAAAGGGAAATCCGATGGTTTCATATTCGTAGTTGTCATCATTAAAAATCCCGTTTTCATTGATTAGAATGGTGGCAGTCAGTAGAAATTCTATAGCGTCCTTCTCACTTTTGATGTAAGCGGTTTCGGTTAGGGTGCCGTAAGCATCCCCCACTTTATTGTAGCTTCTAATTTCAGGGTTCATTTGATCTCTTTGATCACCGTAAATGAAAAACTTGACATAACTGTCCCAGTATCGTGAATCTCCTTTATAATTTGGCTCATCACTTTCTAAGGTTGTGCGACTCATCCAATAGGTAAGAAATTCATAGTCTTCAGGTTTAATAGAAAACTGCTGCTCTAATCTGTAATGTTCTGGAAACAAGATCCGGGTAAGTATTCCTTCTAAATCGCTAAGGCTTACTCTATTTTTTTGTGAGAAGTCAAAAGGCTCGTTAATAATTTCATCGCCATTTAGGTATCCGCTTCCTTTAAAAAGACCGTTTAGACCAATGTTTGTATAGTTGGTTACACTGGATCTACTGGGCTGATAGTATAAGGTGTCCCGTTGCGATAAAAAGACATACTCCCAAGTACGGCTGTTATCTGCTCCGGCCAAAAATTTATGATGAATCGTGGTTTGATCGAGCCCTATTCTTTTGAGGTTTTTGTTGATATAATCTCGCCCTAAAAAGTCAAAAAGTAGATTATAGGCTTCATTATCACTGACCAAAAATATTTTTTTGATCAAATGATGAATAGTGAGTTTCTGGTCTGATTTGGTAGTGTCTATTATAGCTAAGGCATTGTGATCTTCTGTATATACCTCGAAAGGGGTATCTGCAGTAATAGCTACACCGGCTTTTTGCAGTTCTCTAACCTTTTGTAAGGCCAAAGCAGCTACAGGTAGTTTTACTGTCGAGGCAGGGTAGAAGTAAGAGTTACTGTCTTCATAAAGATTGTGGGTGCGGAATTGTAAATTACCTTCAACGGTTCGGCTAATTTCAGTATACCTTATTTGTATTTCATACTTCTCCGGATCTTCGAGTACTTTTTTCACGATGGGTTCTGCGTCCTTAACCGCTATTGAGATCGGATTTTGGGGTTGACATCCTAAAGTAAATCCTAGAGCGATAAGGCCTATGATTCGTGCTGATATCTTTATTGA
>CAZUBV010000014.1:8151-18345 GCA_964618875.1 uncultured Flavobacteriaceae bacterium | reverse complement strand
TGAGCTAATCGACGCGCTGCACAAATATGGTTTTGAGTTCGACGGTATTGCACTTAATGCAGGTGCTTATACCCACACCTCAGTCGGCATAGGCGATGCAGTCGCTGCAATTACAGCTCCTGTAATTGAGGTGCATATTTCAAACACCTATGCTCGTGAACCTTTTAGGCATCAGTCGTTTATTGCTCCTAAGGCGGCTGGTATTATTATAGGTTTAGGCCTGCAGAGTTACCGCTTAGCCATACAAGCAATTATCGCTAAAGGTGAATAACCTCGTCGTAGGCCGCTGCAACAGCTTCCATTACAGCCTCACTCATAGTGGGGTGTGGGTGAACCGCCTTTAGCACTTCGTGTCCTGTGGTTTCTAATTTTCGGGCGACCACAGCCTCGGCAATCATATCTGTTACTCCAGCTCCAATCATATGGCAGCCTAACCACTCACCGTATTTTGCATCGAAGATAACTTTCACAAAACCATCTGAGTTTCCGCTAGCTTTTGCCTTTCCACTAGCTGAAAATGGGAATTTTCCCACTTTAATCTCGTAGCCTTTTTCTCTAGCTTGTTTTTCCGTTAAACCTACAGATGCGATCTCTGGGCTGCAGTAGGTGCAACCAGGAATATTTCCGTAATCTAATGGTTCTACATGCATGCCCGCAATGTGCTCTACACAAAGAATACCTTCGGCAGAAGCAACGTGCGCGAGTGCTTGACCCGGGGTCACATCTCCAATAGCATAGTAACCTGGGATGTTCGTTTGGTAGTATTCATTAACTAGAATCTTATCACGGTCAGTGATAATTCCAACTTCTTCTAGCCCTATATTTTCGATGTTTGATTTGATTCCAACCGCAGATAATACAATGTCTGCCTCAAGAACTTCTTCGCCTTTAGCGGTCTTTATAGTCGCTTTAACTCCTGATCCTGAGGTGTCTACTGAGGTAACTTCTGATGAGGTTAGAATTTTCACCCCCGCTTTCTTAAAGCTACGTTCTAATTGCTTTGAAATTTCTTCATCCTCTACCGGTACAATATTCGGTTGATATTCTACTACAGTAACTTCAGTTCCCATACTGTTGTAGAAATATGCAAACTCAATTCCAATAGCTCCACTACCTACCACAATTAATTTTTTCGGCTGAGATTTAAGCGTCATTGCTTCTCGGTAACCAATCACTTTAACTCCATCTTGTGGAAGGTTTGGAAGTTCACGACTGCGCGCTCCTGTAGCAATAACAATGTGATCTGCAGAGAGGGTGCTCACCTTGTCAGCGCTAGTTACTTTCACCTTTTTGCCAGCGAGTAGGGTCCCATATCCGCTAATGACCTCTATGTTGTTTTTCTTCATTAAAAACTGAACTCCCTTACTCATAGAGTCAGCTACTCCTCTCGATCTTCCGATTACTTTATCAAAATCGTAAGACACGTTATCGGCCGATAAGCCGTAATCGGATGCGTGATTCAAATATTCGAAAACTTGAGCTGATTTTAAAAGGGCTTTAGTTGGGATACAACCCCAATTCAGACATACTCCTCCAAGACTCTCTTTTTCAACGATAGCCGTTTTAAGTCCTAGTTGAGATGCGCGGATAGCAGTTACGTAACCTCCTGGGCCACTTCCTAGTACAATCAGATCAAAATGTTGCATGGTGTAAAGGCGTTTTTTAATTGGGTTCAAAAGTACGCAATAACTCTAAATTACAAGCCCTATGCTCGAGGTTTGAAAACCAAACAAATTGAATTAATACAATAGCGTTTACCGGTGGTTTGCTTCGGGCCATCGTCGAAGACATGGCCTAAATGACTGTCGCAATGGGCGCATCGGGTTTCGATTCGGATCATCCCAAAACTGGTATCTCTCAGGTAGCTGATCGCTCCGGGTACCGACTGATCAAAAGCAGGCCATCCGCATCCGCTATTAAATTTATGCGTATCTGTGAACAGTAGACTATCGCATGCCTTGCAATGGTAATCTCCTCTTTCAAAATGCTTGTCGTATACACCGGTGAAGGGAGCCTCGGTACCCCCTTGTCGCATGACATAAAAGGCTTTGTCTCCTAATCTTGCTCTCCAGTCTTCATCCTGATTGGGTAGCGGAAGGTTATTTTCCATCTGGAATAAATTTAAGTGCAGCTCCGTTAATACAATGGCGAAGACCTGTGGTTTGCCTTGGACCATCCTCAAAAACATGGCCGAGGTGACTGCCACAGTTTCCGCAACGCTCTTCGGTTCGTGCAACCCCGATTTCATAGTCTACCGCATAGTATAATACATCCTCGCTAATAGGACGATCAAAGGAGGGCCATCCGCTTTTTGAATCGTATTTGTTTTCAGAGCGAAAAAGAGGTGCATCACATCCGGCGCACAAGTACACACCCTTTCTCTTTTCGCTGTTTAATTCACTGCTAAATGCATATTCTGTTCCGGAGCGTCGCAGCACGTAATACTGCATTCCATTGAGTTGTTCTTTCCACTGTTTCTCAGTCTTTATAACTTTAAAAACAGGCTCTGATTGGCTTTCGCTTTGAGCTGATAATGGAAAATAGATTGAGATCGCGGTGATAACAAGAAGGCGTTTCCACTTTTTCATAACTTTTTAGCCTAAAGTTACCACCTAATTTTAAATTCCCTTCATCCGCCTTGTTACTGCGCAAATACTTCAAAGTCTTCAGACGTTAAATGGTCTAAATGGGGGAGTAGGTCGCCGTACTGCGCAGGTATGACAGCAATTTTAAATCGTTGATTTTCTCGATCACCTGAAGTGGTAAATCCTAGATCGTAATCAGCTTGCATAAATAGACGGACATCTTTAAAGGTGTGATCAAAATTGTATTGTAAGAGTCCTTGTTCAGTTAGTAGGCTTTGTGGAAGTGCGCGCCACACCTGAATGGGTCCTGAATTATCAGGTATTGTTTCGTAACTCAAATAAACCATTACTATATCCGCTTCGTATACCCTCCATTGCGAGGGATAGGGAATCAGTACCTCATAGTTGTTCTCTGGCGTGAAATCAACTACTACTTCGGTAACATTGCTAAAAACACTAATTCCTTCCGGTCCCATTGGTCCCATTGGCCCTTCAGGACCGCTACAGCTGGTTATAAGTAATAGGAGCAGAAGGGGAGTAACAAGAAATTTTTTCATGACGGATTAATTTTTCAAATCTTTTTCAAATTTCGGGCCAAATCGCATTTTACAAAAAGTGTCGTACATTTTGTGCCGAAAAAAATAGCTTATGCGATACTCAGTAGCTCAAAAAGGCTCCAAACGGATGTTAAACGCTTGGGCATTCTACGACTGGGCTAATTCGGTGTATAGTCTTGTGATTTCGTCTGCGGTTTTCCCCATATTTTATGGAGCATTATTTCGCCTGTATGAAGTGGAATCGGTAGTAGTCTTTGGTCTTGAACTTGAACGCGGACCGCTGATTTCGTATTTGAGTTCTGCAGCCTTTGTAGTGATAGCAATCGCAACCCCACTAGTTTCAGGAATTGCAGACTACCTCGGAAACAAGAAATTTTTCCTACAGTTTTTCTGTTATCTAGGAGCGCTTTGTTGCATCGGATTATATTGGTTTTCTTTAGATCATATTTATTTAAGTCTACTGTTTTACTTCGGCGGACTAGTAGGTAGTTGGATGAGTATTGCCATCTACAATTCGTACTTACCTGATATTGCTTTTAAAGAACAACAGGATCGGGTAAGTGCCAGAGGATTCTCTCTGGGATATATAGGTAGCGTATTGCTCTTAGTATTCAACCTGGCAATGGTGTTAAAGCCTAACCTGTTCGGAATTGAGTCAACCGATTCACAACCCGCAGAGATGATTGCTATGCGATATTCCTTTATATCTGTAGGTCTATGGTGGATTGTGTTTAGTCAATACACATTCTTGTACATGCCCATTGGGAATCGAAAGCAGGGTAGTAGAAAAGAGGTGTTTCTTGGTGGGTTCAACGAGCTTAAAAAGGTCGGAAGAGAAATCAAAAAACTGAGTTTTTTGAAGCGTTATTTGGTCGCATTTTTCATTTACAGTATGGCGGTTCAGACTATTCTTCTTATCGCTGCGTATTTTGGAGAACAGGAAATAGATTGGGGAGGAGATACGGAGCGCACTATTGGTCTAATCGTTAGTATTTTGCTTATTCAGCTTATCGCAATTGTAGGCTCTGTCATTACGGGTCGTCTCGCGGAGCGGTTTAACAACATCAGTTTGCTTATGGTTATAAACGCCGTTTGGTTGCTGCTTTGTATTTATGCGTATTTCGTAAATAGTCCCATGCAATTTTTTATCGCGGCAGGTTTTGTAGGTCTTGTTATGGGTAGCATTCAAACCCTATCGCGTTCAACCTACTCTCAAAATTTGCCAGACACCGATGATACCACCTCGTATTTTAGTTTTTACGAGGTGGCAGAAAAAATCGGTATTGTTATCGGAACGTTTATTTTTGGGTACATCGCGCAGCTCACTGGAAGCATGCGCAGTGCAGCGCTTTTTTTAGGAATATTTTTCCTTATCGGTGCGATGCTATTAAGCCGACTTCGAAAATCGATACCTCGTGCTTAGAATGATCTGATTTTCCCAGACCCTGCTACACTTTGAGAGATGTTTTTAGGATTCCCTTTATATTGAACGTCTCCTGAACCAGCAATACTTACATCGAGTTGCTCTGTAGCATAGATTTTGGCATCTCCTGATCCAGCAATTCTAACTTTTACGCTTTCAGCAGCAATCTCAGTTGTATTTACATTACCTGAACCTGAGATTGAAATCTTGATTTCATCTGCTCTTCCACTCGCATTGATATCTCCAGAACCAGATATGGCACAGCCTAGACGCTCGACGTCTGTTTTTACGAAAAGGTTTCCAGATCCAGAAATGGCTAGTTTTAGATCTGCTGTCTCGGGTATAGAACCACTGACTTTTCCAGAGCCTGAAATGGTTAGTTCATTTATTTCTTCAACCGGAATTTCAACAACTATTTTTTCTGTCTTCATATTCCAAGAACCCCAAAACCGAGTCTTTTCCATGCCGATATAAAGTGCGCCATTTTTTATTTTGTAGGTTACTTTTTCTAAATCTTCGGCGTTCCCGTCAAAGACGATTCTTCCTTCTTTTCCTTCAACAAGGGTTACTTCAAATGGCCCTCCAAGGTGAATGGCATCGTAACTTCCAGCCTCTTTCACTAATTCCTTTTGTGCAGATAGACTTAAATGGCTAAGACTAATAAATAAGATACTAAGTACTAGGTGATTTCTCATTGTTTCTGATTTTCAAGTGTGACGATAAACGTTTTTAAATGTTACAAGACGGCTTGGCACAACTATTGACCTTTTATTTGCACACTAGAGAAATAGGCGTTTCACGAAGAAATCCGCCTGTCAATCTATGACATATTGACTTAAAACAAGCGAATGGATTCAAAACTCTATATAGGTATTGACAATTTGTCTGCACAAGCAATGGATGACGATGCGGAACTTATTCCCCTTTTAACTCCTGAGGATGAGGAAGAAATGAATAATGAGGAGGTCCCACTGAAACTTCCTATTCTTCCACTTCGAAATACGGTGTTATTTCCGGGTGTTGTAGTTCCGGTTACTGCGGGTAGAGATACCTCTATAGCCCTCATTAAAGCTGCAAATCAGGATTCTAAAATTATAGGGGTGGTCGGACAGAAGGATTCCGCAGTAGAGCATCCGACCCAAGAAGACTTACATCAAGTAGGTACGGTAGCCAAAATTTTACGGGTACTGCAAATGCCCGACGGCAACACTACAATTATTATTCAAGGTAAAAAGCGGTTTAGAATCTCAGAGGTTGTGCAGACTGAGCCCTACATGGTAGCAAATGTGACTGAGCTTGTAGAAACTCGTCCGGAGGCCAAAGATGTAGAGTTTACCGCTATTGTCGACGGTATCAAAGAACTGGCGCTAAAGATTATTAAGGTAAACCCCAATCTCCCTACCGAGGCATCTTTTGCGATTCAGAATATTCAAAGCGGCTCATTTCTTATCAATTTTGTTTCCTCGAATTTGAATTTGAGCGTGACTGAAAAGCAAGAATTACTAGAATTGGGAGATCTAAAACAGCGCGCATTAAAGACACTTAAGTTAATGAACATTGAGTTTCAGCGATTAGAGCTGAAAAATGATATTCAGTCAAAGGTTCGATCAGATTTAGACCAGCAGCAAAGAGAGTACTTTTTGCAACAGCAAATGCGAACCATTCAAGAAGAGTTGGGTGGGGTTTCATACGAGCAAGAAATTGGGCAAATGCGAGATTTGGCGCGCTCTAAAAAGTGGTCTGTAGAGGTGGCTAACCATTTCGAAAAAGAGTTGGCCAAATTACAACGGATGAACCCTCAAGTTGCTGAGCATACGATTCAGCGAAATTATTTAGAGTTACTGCTAGAGCTTCCTTTTGGTGTGTATTCTGAAGATCGAATTGATCTGAAGCGCGCACAAAAGATTCTTGATCGCGATCATTATGGACTCTCCGAGGTGAAAAAGCGTATCATCGAACATTTAGCTGTACTCAAATTGCGTGGCGATATGAAATCTCCTATTCTGTGTTTGTATGGACCTCCGGGTGTCGGAAAAACTTCTCTTGGTAAATCAATTGCAGAAGCTATGGGACGCAAGTATGTTCGGATGTCTCTTGGCGGACTCAGAGATGAAGCGGAAATTAGAGGGCATAGAAAGACCTATATCGGAGCGATGCCTGGACGGGTTATTGCACAGATTAAAAAAGCAGAAACTTCTAATCCGGTTTTTGTGCTTGACGAGATTGATAAATTGAGTTACAGTGCGCATGGCGATCCGTCTTCGGCGCTACTCGAGGTCTTAGATCCTCAACAGAATAATAGTTTTTATGACAACTTTCTTGAAGTTGGCTATGACTTATCTCGAGTGATGTTCATCGCTACTGCAAACAATATTGGAGAAATTCAACCTGCGCTTCGCGATCGAATGGAGCTTATCGAGGTGAGTGGGTATACCACAGAGGAAAAAATTCAGATCGCTAAGAAACATTTACTTCCCAAGCAGTTAACGGATCATGGGCTCACTGCTCTTCACTTAAAACTCGGAGACAAACAACTTCGCATCATTGTGGAGATGTACACCAGAGAATCAGGGGTTAGGGGGCTAGATAAGCAGCTGGCTAAAGTAGTTCGACATACCGCAAAGTGTGTAGCCATGGAAACTGAGTATAGCGTGTCGCCATCGATTGAAGAGGTGTATGAGATTTTAGGTTCCAAGCGTTATGAGAGTGATTTAAGTGAATCGAATAAAATCCCGGGTGTAGTTACAGGTCTTGCATGGACATCAGTCGGTGGTGCGATTTTGTTTATAGAGGTGAGTCTATCAAAAGGAAAGGGCCAGCTTTCAATCACCGGAAATTTAGGTAATGTGATGAAAGAATCTGCCAGTATTGCTCTAGCTTTCATCAAGGCACATGCTGAAGATTTGGGTGTTACAATGGATCAAATTGAGAATTCAAATATTCACATTCATGTACCGGAAGGCGCTACACCTAAAGATGGCCCTTCGGCTGGAGTCACTATGCTCACCGCCTTGGTTTCTGCCTTTACTCGAAAGAGAGTCAAGGCTAACCTTGCGATGAGTGGAGAAATCACGTTGCGAGGTAAGGTGCTTCCTGTAGGTGGGATTAAAGAAAAGATTTTAGCTGCCAAACGTTCTGGTATAAAACAAATTATTTTATCCGAACAAAATAGAAAAGACATTGAGGCTATTGAACCTAGCTACCTAAAAGGACTTTCTTTTATCTATGTAACTCGAATGAGTGAGGTAATTGAATCTGCATTATTGAATCAAAAAGGTACCTTTACCCTATAATAAGTTAAATACTGTACTGAGTTGTCAACGATTCAAATTGCGATAGACGGTCACTCTTCAACCGGAAAATCAACACTAGCGAGAGCGCTTGCTTCCCACTTAGGTATATTGTATTTAGACTCGGGTGCTATGTATCGCGCGGTTGCCTTATATGCTAATGAGAATAAGCTGTCTGATGCTGAGTTAATCGCTCAACTTGACCGGGTTAAAGTAGATTTTGATTCTAAGAATCAGATTCGTTTAAACGGCCGTGTCGTTGAATCGGAGATTCGATCTATGGAGGTGAGTTCGCGGGTGAGTGGTATAGCTAAACTGCCAGCTGTGCGAAAAAAACTAGTAGAATTGCAACAAATGGTTACCCAATCTGTTGTTATGGATGGAAGGGATATCGGTACGGTTGTTTTTCCGCAGGCCATCTTAAAATTATTTATGACGGCAAAGCCCGAAGTTCGCGCAAAAAGGCGCTTTGAAGAGCTCGTACAACAGGGTAAACAGGTTAGTTACCAGGAGGTGCTCGAGAACTTGCGCTCGCGAGATTTTGAGGACGAAAATCGGGAGACTGATCCGCTTAAAATGGCCACAGACGCAATCTTGTTAGATAATACAGAGATGACTTTAGAGCAGCAGCTGCGCGAAGCTATTGCGCTATTTGAAGCTAAAAGCTAGTTTTAAATCATCTTTAGTATTTGTCAATCAATATATTATCATTAATTTTGCGCTCCTTTTCTAGCTAAATACAAGGTGAAGTAGAAAAGGTTATTGTTGTATTTTAACTTCTTTCAGTGCTTTAGTTAAGCTTCACCAAGTCACTGAAATACAAACAAAACAGCATTATGGCTGAAAACACTATCGCAGAAGAATCTCTAAATCAAGAGTCAGCTGCAGCTTCATTAGACACTACAACTAACCCACAAGACTTTCTAAACAATTTTGATTGGGATAAATACCAAGAAGGTATTGAGCGTGTTGATGAAACCAAATTAAAGGAATTTGAAGAGCTAGTAGCCAAAAACTTTGTAGACACAGCTCACGAAGAAGTGGTTATTGGTAAAGTAGTTAATATTACAGATCGCGAGGCGATTATTGATATTAATGCGAAGAGTGAAGGTGTAATTTCATTAAATGAATTTCGCTACAACCCTGACTTAAAAGTTGGTGATGAGGTTGAGGTGTTAATTGATGTTCGCGAAGACAAGTCGGGCCAATTAGTGCTTTCTCACCGTAAGGCAAGAACAATCAAGGCTTGGGATCGTGTTAACGATGCACATGACAAAGAAGAAGTTGTTCAAGGTTTTGTAAAATGTCGTACTAAAGGAGGTATGATCGTTGATGTGTTCGGTATTGAAGCTTTCTTACCTGGATCTCAAATTGACGTTAAGCCTATCCGTGACTACGATCAGTACGTAGGTAAGAATATGGAATTCAAGGTGGTTAAAATTAACCATGAATTCAAAAACGTGGTAGTTTCTCACAAAGCACTTATCGAAGCAGATATCGAAGAGCAGAAAAAAGAAATTATCGGACAACTTGAGAAAGGACAAGTCCTTGAAGGAGTTGTGAAAAACGTTACATCTTACGGAGTATTTATCGATCTTGGTGGAGTTGATGGTCTTGTTCACATTACAGACCTTTCTTGGAGTAGAATCAACCATCCTTCGGAAATCGTTGAACTCGATCAAAAACTCAATGTAGTTATTCTTGATTTTGATGATAATAAATCACGTATTCAGTTAGGTCTGAAACAACTTGAGAAGCATCCTTGGGAGGCACTTAGCGACGAGGTACAAATCGGATCAAAAATCAAAGGTAAAGTAGTGGTAATTGCTGACTACGGTGCATTTGTTGAAGTTGCAGAAGGTGTTGAAGGACTCGTTCACGTTTCAGAGATGTCGTGGTCTACTCACTTACGCTCTGCTCAAGATTTTGTAAATGTTGGTGATGAGGTTGAGGCAGTAGTGCTTACACTAGATCGTGAAGAACGTAAAATGTCTTTAGGTATTAAGCAACTTACGCCAGATCCGTGGACTGATATTACCGCTAAATATCCAGTAGGTTCGCGCCACAAAGGAGTGGTAAGAAACTTTACCAACTTTGGAGTGTTCCTAGAACTTGAAGAGGGTATTGATGGACTTATTTATATCTCAGATCTATCTTGGACTAAGAAAATCAAGCACCCATCTGAATTCGTTGCCGTTGGTGACACCTTAGAGGTTGAAGTACTTGAATTGGATGTTGATGGCCGTAAGTTAAGTCTAGGTCATAAGCAAACCGTTGCTAACCCATGGGATAAGTATGAGGCTGAGTTTGGAGAAGGCACCGTTCACACGGCTACCATT
>CAZUBV010000014.1:0-8141 GCA_964618875.1 uncultured Flavobacteriaceae bacterium | reverse complement strand
ACCGATCTTGTAGATAAAGGAGCAACGATTACCTTCAATGAAGATATCGTAGCCTTTATTCCTGCACGTCATCTTGAGAAAGAAGATGGGTCGAAGTTAGGTAAAGGTGAAGAAGCTCAGTTTAAAGTAATTGAATTTAATAAAGACTTTAAGCGTGTTGTAGCAAGTCATACAGCTATCTTCAGAGAGCAAGAGGCTAAGAATCTTACTGCTACTAAAAAGAAGATGGATGCGCAAGCTGAGGAGTCTAAAACTACCCTTGGTGATGCAAATGCACAACTTCAAGCATTGAAGGATCGTATGGAGTCAAAAGGAGAGTAATTCTTCATTATTTGCCCTTAACGTTAAGCCCGGGATTTTTCCCGGGCTTTTTTTATTACTTTTGCGCAAAAGCTGAGTGCGATGATTTCTTCAAATCTGCTTCTTGATTCAAAAGCTATCAAAGTTATTCTTCATCGACTAGCCAATCAGCTGTTAGAATCTCATCTCGATTTTAAAGACACGGTACTAATTGGTCTTCAGCCTAGAGGGGTTTATTTAGCTGACCGTCTTAGTCACTTATTACGCGACACCTACGGAGTTGAAAACTTGAGATTGGGTTACCTTGACATCACCTTTTTTAGAGATGATTTTAGAAGGTCAGAACGTCCGCTTACGGCTAATAAGACGCAAATCGATTTTTTAGTTGAGGGTCAACGGGTAGTTTTTATAGATGATGTACTCTACACCGGAAGAAGTATACAATCTGCTCTGACTGCGATTCAATCTTTTGGTCGTCCGGCGTCAGTCGAACTTATGGTATTAATTGACAGAAGATTTTCACGACACTTACCTATTCAACCGAATTATAGAGGCAGACAGGTAGATGCGATTAATAAAGAACGTGTCCGCGTACTTTGGAGTGAGAAAGATGGAGAGGATGCGGTATACATAGAAAATCACGAGGAATAAATGAGCGAACTAAGTGTTAGACATTTACTAGGAATTAAATACCTCAACCGTTCTGATGTTGAGCTTATTTTTGAGACAGCCGATCATTTTAAAGAGGTTCTTTCTCGTCCGATTAAAAAAGTACCAAGCCTTAGAGATGTTACCATCGCGAATATTTTCTTTGAAAACAGCACAAGAACACGTTTATCTTTTGAACTTGCACAAAAGCGCCTTTCTGCAGATGTAGTTAATTTCTCTGCGGCGCAGTCTTCGGTAAAAAAAGGTGAAACACTGGTTGATACGGTCAATAACATACTGGCGATGAAGGTCGATATGGTGGTTATGCGACACCCAAATCCTGGTGCTGGCGTATTTCTGTCCAAACATATTAATGCTCAAATTGTAAATGCGGGTGATGGTGCTCATGAGCATCCGACCCAGGCATTGCTTGATGCATTTTCAATGCGCGAACGATTAGGGGATCTTTCGAATAAGGAAGTTCTCATAGTAGGGGACATCCTGCATTCTCGTGTCGCCTTATCCAACATCTTCTTATTACAGCTTCTTGGCGCTAGGGTAACCGTTTGCGGCCCTAAAACCTTAATTCCACGTTATATCGAGTCGCTAGGGGTTAAAGTCGAACTCGATCTAGATAAAGCGCTTCTCAACTGTGACGTAGCGAACATGCTACGGATTCAGAATGAACGTCTCGATCAGTCGTATTTTCCATCTACTCGTGAATATATCATGCAATATGGTTTAACGGATAAACGCTTAGAGCGCTTAGATAAAATCCCGCTAATTATGCACCCAGGACCCATCAACAGAGGGGTCGAGATCACGTCTTCGATTGCAGATTCTCAGCATGCAATCATTTTGGATCAGGTTTCAAATGGTGTAGCTGTTCGGATGGCAGTTATGTATCTATTAGCTTCTAAATCATAATTTAAAATGGCGATTAGTTACACCCATATTGAGTTAGAAAACCTAAGTCAGTTAATTGAAAACCAGTGGAATACAGTATCGGATAACTTGATACTTTCGATTGAGAATGTCAAAATTTCCAAATCTGAAATTTCTTTGCTTACCTCGATAGCTGAACAACTAGAGGCGAAATCACGCTCTTTTGTAGTTGTTGCACCCAATCTATCTTATGATTCGCTGCCAGAACTGATTAATTTTTGCCCGACTTTTGAGGAGGCCATTGATTGTATTGAATTTGAGGAAATACAAAGAGATTTAGCCGAATGAATATTCGCCTCCGTGTATTAGGAGCTTATGCAGCTACTCCTAGGAGGCTTGCAAATCCAAGCTCACAATATTTGCATCTAGATCATCATCGATTTTTAATTGATTGTGGAGAGGGCACTCAAAAATCACTTCGGGAGTGTGGGGTTAATTTACTTGGAATTCAAGCTGTTTTTATTTCTCATTTGCATGGAGATCATTTCTATGGCCTACCAGGCTTTATTGCTACTCAAAACTCGTTAAAACGCACTGATCCGTTAACCATTTTTGGGCCTAAAGGGATTAAGGAGTTAGTGACACTGATATTAAAAAGCTCGGATTCTTGGACGCGATTTCCGCTTCATTTTTATGAATTCGAAGGAGAGACTTCACAGGTAGTATTCGATAACGAAAGGCTTAGAGTTCGGACCATTCCTTTAGTTCATAGAATCTATACTAGGGGGTTTTTATTCGAATCTAACGTAGACAATAGCTGGCATAAAATCTATGCGTATTGTAGTGACACGCAATTTTTACCCGGGCTAGCAGATCTTCTTCAAGGAGTTTTTATACTGTATCACGAATCTACTTTTTTAGAATCTGAAGCCTTTTTATGCGAGAGAACTAAGCATAGTACGGCCAAACAGGCTGGTGAGATAGCTGCATTGGCTGGCGTAAATTCATTAATTTTGGGTCACTATTCAACCCGATATAAAAATTTAGAAGACTTTATAACCGAAGCTAGTATGAGCTTTAAAAGGGAGTCAATTTTTTTAGCGGATGACCATAAACTATTTGAATTTACATGGCCTCAAAAGATTTAACTACGTATCGGAAAAATTATCAAAGATCTAGTTTAGGCGATAAGGTAGTCCCTGACGATCCCTTTAATCTATTCAAGATTTGGTTTGAACAGGCTGATCAGGATACAGCTATTGATGAGGTTAATGCTATGACCCTTGCAACAGCCGACAAATCGGGACGTCCTCGAAGTAGAGTGGTATTATTAAAGGAGTATGACACCTCCGGATTTGTTTTTTTTACAAATTATCGCAGTAAAAAGGGGAAGGCCTTAACTGAAAATCCTTTTGCTTGTATTTCGTTTTTTTGGCCTTCACAAGAACGTCAAATAATTATCGAAGGACCCGTTCAACAAGTTTCTGGCGAGCAGTCTGATACGTATTTTAAGTCTCGACCGTTAGGCAGTCAGTTGGGTGCAATTGCTTCAGAGCAAAGTGCGGTAATAGCTGGCCGATCGGTACTAGAAAATCAACTTTCTGAGCTTATAGAAAAGTATAGTAATTCTTCACCAGAGCGACCTGATCATTGGGGTGGTTACCGGCTGATTCCTGAGGCCTTTGAATTCTGGCAGGGCAGAGAAAATCGTCTTCATGATCGCATAAGTTATATTTATGAAAACAGTTCATGGAGAAGTGTCCGATTAGCTCCGTAGCACGTATCTTTCATTGCTTAAAGGTTTAATTATGTCTACTTCGAAGTATACTTATATCAATAGAGAAATTAGCTGGCTGCAGTTCAATGAACGCGTGTTACAGGAAAGTGCAGACAAGAATGTGCCGATCATTGATCGCCTTAGATTTCTTGGTATTTTCAGTAATAACTTAGACGAGTTTTTTAGAGTGCGTTATGCCACTGTTAAGCGCGTTGTCGATAACGACCCTACTGGAAAGCAACTATTGGGAGGTACTAAGGCAACTGAATTATTAGCTCAAATTACGGCTCAAACTATTGAATCTCAGGCTAGGAGTCTAAAGATTCTAAAAGATATTACCGAAGAGCTCAAGCAGCATCAGATTTATCTAATTAATGAGACTGAACTGAATACAGGTCAAAAGGCGTTTGTAGAGAATTACTTTTTGACTAAAGTGAACCCTGAACTGATCACGATCGATCTCAATAGTGTTGATGAGTTTCCGATGCTCAAAGAAACCGCAGCATATTTGGCAGTTCGACTTACTAAAAACACGGCTGCTGACAAGTCGCGCAATTCGCGAACGGTTGAAGTTCGCTATGCGCTCATCGAAATTCCAAATAGCTTAGATCGTTTCGTAGTGTTGCCTTCAGAAGAGGGTAAAGATTTTGTTATGGTTCTTGATGATATCATTCGTCATTGTCTGAATCGAATTTTCTTTATGTTTGAGTATGATGCTATTGAGGCGCATATGATTAAAATTACACGTGATGCGGAGCTTGATATTGATGATGATTTAGAGAAGAGTTTTATTGAGAAGATTTCAACCTCAGTGAGCAATCGAAAGATTAGTGATCCGGTTCGATTTGTTTACGACAAGCGCATAAAGCTTGACACGCTTACCTTTTTGAAGGAGAAAATTAATATCGAAAATACGGATAGTGTAATCCCTGGAGGTAGATACCACAACCGACGTGACTACATGAATTTTCCAAGTTTTGGAAGACCTGAACTTCAATATAGTAAAATCACTCCGTTGCCTATTCCAGGTTTTGAAATGGAGGCGAGCTTATTCGATCAAATACGAAAACGCGATTTTCTGTTGTACACGCCTTTTCAGAATTATGGATACGTAACGCGATTTCTCAAAGAAGCCGCACTTGATCCTAAAGTTCGCGAAATAAGAATCACGATCTACCGATTAGCTAAAAATTCTCAAGTGGCTGCTGCACTAATCAATGCAGCGAAAAACGGGAAAAAGGTTACTGTTCAAATTGAACTACAGGCTCGTTTTGACGAACAATCAAATATTGACTACGCCAATAAGTTCAAGGAATCAGGGGTGAATCTTATTTTCGGTGTCCGCGGATTAAAGGTGCATTCAAAAATTTGCGTGGTTTCTAGAGAAACTAGTTCGCGGTCTCTGGAGTACTTTGGTTTTATTAGTACCGGAAATTTCAATGAGTCTACTGCTCGAATTTATACAGATTACACGCTCTTTACCGCTCATAAAGGTATCTTAACCGAGGTAGAGAAGGTGTTCGACTTTCTACAAATGACTTATAGAATCAGAAAGTATAAACATCTGATTGTATCACCACATTATACCGAGTCTACCTATACACGCTTAATTCAACAAGAGATCTTGAATGCGAGAGCAGGTAAGCCGGCTTCGATTCGAATTAAAATGAACAGCTTTACCTCGTATAAGATGATTGATCGCCTGTATAAGGCAAGTCAGGCAGGGGTTAACATTAAATTGGTGATACGCGGGATTAATTGTTTGATACCAGGAGTGAAAGGTCAAAGTGAGAATATTGAAGCCATTTCAGTGGTTGATAAATTTCTAGAACATCCTAGAGTATTCATATTCGAAAATGCAGGTGATCCGAAAGTCTATATCTCCTCTGCTGATTGGATGACTAGAAATATCGAGAATAGGGTTGAGGTAGCGGTTCCGATTTATCAAGAAGACTTAAAGCAGGAAGTTATCGACGGATTTGAATTGAGCTGGAACGATAATGTAAAGGTTAGAAAATTCTCTGCTCGTCAGGATAACGCGTATCGCAGGAATAAGAAAAATCCCGTTCGCTCACAATTTGATATGTATACCTATTACCAGAATAAACTAGAGCCCTAAGACTGTTAACCGTGAATGGTTTGGTGGGTTCCTAATTGAGCCATGATTTGTGCCTCGTAATCGAGTAGGTCTTGCCATTTTTTGTCAACTTCTTCGCGTTTCCCATATTTTCGGGCGAAACCAAGAAATAAGGTATAGTGATTTGCTTCACTAACCATTAGGTTGCGATAAAATATTGCAAGTTCAGGGTCTGTAAGCTCTTCCGAGAGTAACCGGAAACGCTCACAGCTTCTTGCCTCGATTAGTGCGGCATATAAAAGCTTGTGTACTAAATGCGTGTCTTTACTTCCTCCTTTTGGAAAAAACTTCATCAGTTCAATCACATACTGATCTTTACGTTCTCGGCCTAAGGTATATCCGCGTTCTATGATTTTGTCATGAACCATGTTAAAATGTCCCATTTCTTCTCGTGCCAAGGCTACCATTTCTTTGACTAGTTCGGACTTATCTGGAAATCCAACAATGAGTGATATCGCCGTACTTGCGGCCTTTTGCTCACAGTATGCGTGGTCGGTTAAAATTTCTTCTATGTTTTTTTCAACGATGTTTACCCATCTGGGATCGGTTGGTAGTTTTAATCCAAGCATAGTGTTAAAGATCTAATGAAAAGAGTTGTTTTAAGTAACTGACGGATGGATATTTCTCAATGAGAAACGCTAGTTTCTCCTCTTGAGTATATAGATAATTCGACGTTTCTGTCGTTTCTTCTACGACTAGTGAGAGCCCTATAAGATCATTTTTTGTCTTATCACGCAAGAATCGAACAAGCTCTTCTTTTTCATTCTCAATCTCTCGTCTGATAGTGTCATTTGGCACCGTACTGATCAGTTCGGTGCCATTTTCAAGTCGCAAGCTTCCAATTTGAAGGTTTGCAGCGAGTATTTTTTTTCCTTGATTTTCAAGTAAAACCACGTATTGCATCCAATAGACTTCAATTGACTCAAGATTTGTAGGAGTTTCTCTTGTTTCTTTATGAGCCGCGGTTTCTTTTTGTGCTCGTTGTTTAGCCTCTTTTTTCTTTTGAATTGCCGCTAGCGAAAGCCCTGACACACCTTCTGATTTCGGTGTGATTTCTACTTGTTGTACGATTACTTCGGGCGAGGTAGCTCTATCGACCTCATCAATAGGAATTAGTTGTGACTTTTTTTTTTCGGCTTCGGTAAACGAAGCGATTTGAAGTACACATAACTCGATTAACAAGCGTTTATTATTTGCGTTTTTGTAGTTAGCGTCCGCCTTAGTGCATAATTCAATTCCGGAAAGAAGAAATGATTCAGTGCACCGACTAGCTTGTTCTCGATAAAGAGGTATGCACTGCTCAGAATCATCAATAAGTGCAAGAGTATCTTCATTCTGTGCTACCAATAAATTCCTGAAGTATGCGCCAAGTCCAGCAATAATAAGCTGTTCATCAAAACCCGCCTCGATAAACTCATTTAACTGCAATAGTAGTGACCGCGTTTGTCGTTGAATTATTGCTTCGGTTAGTTTGTGATAACTAGTAAAATCAAGCAGGTTCAAATGTTGGCTAACCTTATCTGTAGTGAGCTCATTACCACTAAAGCTCACCAGTCGATCAAACATGGATAGGGCATCTCGAAGTCCTCCGTCTGCTTTCTGTGCAATTAGGTGTAGGGCACCATCTTCTGCATGTACCCCTTGATCGGTAGAAATTTGTCTAAGATGAGCAGCTATTTCTTTCGTGCCAATTCGTTTGAAGTCGTAGCTCTGACATCTCGATAAAATGGTCGCAAGAATTTTGTGTTTCTCAGTAGTGGCGAGAATGAAAACAGCGTGCTTTGGAGGTTCTTCAAGCGTCTTTAAAAAGGCGTTAAATGCTGCAGTGCTGAGCATGTGTACCTCATCTACTATATAAACTTTATGCGTGCCTACACGTGGTGGTATTCGAACTTGTTCGATAAGCGAACGAATATCGTCGACCGAATTATTAGAGGCGGCATCGAGTTCGAAAATATTGAAACTAAAGTCAGTTTGTTCTTCGCTACCTAGACTTTGCTCATTGATTTTTCGAGCTAAGATTCGAGCGCAGGTAGTTTTTCCCACACCTCTTGGTCCTGAAAATAACAAAGCACTTGCCAAGCGATTGTGTGCAATAGCATTTTCTAGGGTATTTGTGATCGATTCCTGACCGACTACTTCAGAAAATTCTTTAGGACGATATTTTAATGCCGAAACAACGAAAGATTCCATAACTACAAAGATAACTGAGAATCTGTAACAATAGTGCTACTTTTACGGCCAGAAGCAGGCCACCTTGTCGCTTTTGTGCAGAACAAAAGAGGAAAGTCCGGACACCAAAGCGCAGCATAGCGGGTAACGCCCGTCCGCCGCGAGGCGAGGACAAGTGCAACAGAAAGCAAGTACAGTTCGGCTGTAGTGAAACCAGGTAAA
>CAZUBV010000013.1:0-18749 GCA_964618875.1 uncultured Flavobacteriaceae bacterium | reverse complement strand
TTGAGGGGGTGGTGTCCTATGGACGTGCTGGTTCGAATCCAGTCGTGAGCACTTATGCATACACTAAAAAAGCACCCATTGGGTGCTTTTTTTATGCGCCAAAGTACTCGATTACTTGAAATCAAGAAGTTTTTGTTTAACAAGCTCTCATTTTAGCTATTTTTGTTTAAGATTTTAGAAAGAATGATGAACAGTAGCAAGAAGTCGTTTAGTATCCGTGACCTTGAGAATCTATCAGGTATTAAAGCCCATACCATTCGTATTTGGGAAAAGAGATATAACCTATTGAGCCCTGAGCGAACTGAAACAAATATTCGGACCTATTCATTAGAAAGTCTTCAGAAGTTACTGAATATTACCCTCCTATATAATAATGGACATAAAATTTCAAAAATTTCAACTATTCGAGAAGCGGATATTCCAGTTTTAGTAAATGAAATCATTGCAAAAAATAGCGAAAAACACCACGCAGTAAATGCCTTCAAGTTGGCAATGGTGAATTTCGACTCCAATCAGTTTTATAATACCTACAATAGCCTAGTTGCCGACCGCAGTTTTAAAGAAATGTTTCACGAAGTGTTTATTCCGCTTATGAACGAGTTGGGGATGCTCTGGCAGTCGAAAACGATTTCGCCCGCACATGAACATTTTATAAGCAGCTTGATTAAACAAAAAATATACATCCAAACCGAGAAGTTTCAAAAACTCCCTCCCACTAAGGAATCACCTGTGTATGTTCTTTACTTGCCCGAAGGCGAAGTGCATGAAATTGGTTTGTTGTTTTTAAATTATGAAATTATATCCCGAGGTTATAAAACCATTTTCTTGGGACAATCTAATAGTATTTCAAGTCTAAAAGAGCTGCTGAATTACTATGACAACTTACATTTTGTATCGTATTTTACTACTAGTCCAGCGGGCGAAGATCTTGAGCGCTACTTCGAAGATTTTGCGAAAGAGCTACGAGGTAAAAACTCAAAACTACTTCTATTAGGGTATCAAACTCAAAAGCTTAGAAAACAGCCCAACTTCGATTTTGTGGAATTGTTTGAATCCATTGAACATTTCACCGCACAACTAACACATTAATGAAAAAAGTAATTGTAATTGGTTCGGGTTTTTCATCACTCTCGGCAGCGAGCTACCTAGCAAAGGCTGGCTATGATGTACATATTTTTGAGAAGAACAGTACCCCAGGCGGAAGAGCTCGTCAGCTCATCAAAGATGGTTTTACCTTCGATATGGGCCCATCTTGGTACTGGATGCCTGATATTTTTGAGAAGTTTTTTAATGACTTCGGTAAAACAGCAAGTGATTTTTATGAGCTAGAGCGACTTGACCCCGGGTATCAAATTTATTACAAAGATCAAATCCTAAAGATACACGCAGCGTTAGATAAGATCTGTGAAACCTTTGAAAACGTTGAAACAGGAAGCGGGAAAAAACTCAAAGCCTTTATCGAAAAGGCAAAGGACAACTACGAAATTGCTATAGGCAAAGTGGTATTACGTCCGGGCAAATCACCACTCGAACTAGTTACTCCAGAGACCGTAGTACGAGTAGGTCAATTTCTTAAGTCTGTCAGTGACGTTATTCGTAAGGATTTTAAAAATGAATCGCTTAGAGCAGCCTTAGAGTTCCCAGTACTTTTCTTAGGGGCAAAACCCGAAAACACCCCGTCGTTTTATATTTTCATGAATTACGCCGATTACGGCTTAGGCACGTGGCATCCGAAAGGTGGAATGTATAAAATTGTTGAAGCAATGGTAGCCGTTGCAACATCAATCGGAGTTACCATTAATACCAACAAACCCGTTAAAACGATCTCAGTAGATGAAAAAGGTTGCGCAACAGGGATTGTCTTAGAAGACGGAAGCGTGCATCTATCTGATTATGTAGTAAGCGGAGCCGATTACCACCATAGCGAAACCCTGCTTGATCAAAAGTACCGTCAGTACTCAGAAAAGTATTGGGATAAAAGAACCTTTGCGCCCTCGTCTTTGTTGTATTATGTAGGTTTTAATCGCAAACTCGACGCTGCATTTGCGCATCATAATTTATTCTTTGATACCGATTTCAAAGCGCATGCAACCGCCATTTATGATAACCCTGTATGGCCCGAGGAGCCGTTATTTTATGCTAATTTTCCCTCAATTTCGGACGCTACAATGGCACCAGAAGGTAAAGAAGCCGGATTCTTTCTTATTCCGATTGCTCCCGGAATTGAAGATACCGAACAGATTAGAGCTGACTATTTCAACAAACTTATAAAGCGACTCGAGCACTTCTTAGGTGAATCGTTAGAAGATGCTATTTTATTTAAAGAAAGCTTTTGTGTGAAAGACTTTATAAGTGAATACAATTCTTATAAAGGAAACGCTTATGGCTTGGCTAACACCCTGAGACAGACTGCTTTTTTAAGACCATCACTCGCCTCTAAAAAAGTTAAAAATTTATATTTCACCGGCCAATTAACTGTTCCTGGGCCAGGTGTACCCCCTGCGCTTATCTCTGGAAAACTTGTTGCTGAATTGCTATCTAAAAAGAAATTATGAAAACTATATTCGATCAGATATCCCAAGAATGTAGCCAGCTCGTCACCAAAGCTTACAGCACAAGCTTTTCAACGGCTACCGGCCTATTAGCACCCGCTGTTCGCTCCCACATCTTTAACATTTATGGATTTGTTCGTTTCGCTGACGAAATTGTGGATAGTTTTCACGGATACGACAAAGAGACGCTTTTCAAAAATTTCGAACGTGATCTACAAGATGCAATCGATCACAAAATTAGTCTAAACCCAATACTGAATGCATTTCAGTACACGTATCATACCTTTCAAATCGATTATGCACTGGTCGAAGCTTTTATGAAGAGTATGAAAATGGACCTTTATAAAACGACCTATTCAAGCGTTGAAGAATATAAAGAATACATCTATGGATCAGCAGATGTAGTCGGACTCATGTGTTTATCTGTTTTCGTAGAAGGAGATAAAGAGAAATACAATGATCTAAAGTCAGCAGCAATGGCATTGGGGTCAGCATTTCAAAAAGTTAATTTTCTTAGAGATTTAAAAGCAGACTTCGAGACATTGGGTAGAACTTACTTCCCAAATGCTAATCTAAACGCTCTTGATGAGGCATCTAAACAAGCGATTATAGAAGAAATCGAAGAAGATTTCAAATTAGGATACGAGGGTATTGGAAAATTACCAACAAGTGTCAGATTAGGCGTATATACCGCCTATCGTTATTATAAGCGCTTGCTAGATAGACTTAAAAAAACTCCACCTCTAGAAATCAAAAATAGTCGCATCCGCGTACCCAATTACGAAAAACTAGGCTTAGTTGCGCAATCTTATTTCGATATAACCTTTCAGAGAATTTAACACCTATGAACACCCTTATCGCTATTGTAACCTTTACAGCCACTTTTGGAATTATGGAATTTATGGCTTGGTTCATTCATAAGTATATTATGCACGGTATACTTTGGAGCCTGCACAAAGACCATCATCATAAAGATCACAACTCTTGGTTTGAGCGCAATGATGCGTTTTTTCTATTCTTCGCAGGCCTAAGTATGTTTTTTTTGATGTTCGCCAAAAATTATTTTTGGTTAGCCACACCGATTGGACTAGGAATTCTAGCCTACGGCATTGCCTATTTCGTGGTTCATGACATTTTTATACATCAGCGATTCAAATGGCTTCGAACGATAGATAATGCTTATGCTCGAGGACTTCGAAGAGCTCATAAAATTCATCACAAACACCTCGGAAAAGAAAAAGGTGAAAACTTTGGGATGCTTCTAGTTCCTAAAAAATACTTCAAGTAGGTGGCTAAAATTGCCGTTGTCGGGTCTGGAATTGCTGGATTATCAGCTGCAATTCGACTACGGAGTCAAGGTCATGAGGTAACGGTTTTTGAGGCTAAAGCCACCGCAGGCGGAAAACTAGACGAAATTCAACAAGACGGCTATCGCTTTGACCTAGGCCCTTCTCTTTTCACGATGCCTCATTATGTAGATGAGCTATTTGAATGTCTTGGAGAAAACCCAAGAGAACATTTCAATTATTTAAGGAAGGAAACCGTATGTAACTATTTTTGGAGCGACGGCACACAATTTACTGCTGAGGCGGATACAAAAAATTTTATAGCGTCATTCAGTAGTGTTTTCGAAGAAGATCCGTCTAGAACTCGAAAATTTTTAAGTGATAACGCCCGAAAATACGAACTAACTGCACCCTTGTTTATAGAGCGTTCTTTACATCGTTTAACTACATACCTGCAACCTCTTACTCTAAAGGCAATTAGCTCGATTGGCAAGCTCGATGTTCACCGTACGTTAGAGCAGACGCTTAAGCGGTATTTTAGAAATCCGAAAAGTATTCAGTTTTTTAGCCGACATGCCACCTATAACGGAAGCTCGCCCTATAAAACCCCAGGAATAATGTCTATGATACCGCATCTCGAGATGCATTTTGGCACCTATTATCCCTATGGTGGAATGAAACAAATTTCAGGTTCGCTCTATGACTTAGCTAAACGGCATGGCATTCATTTTCATTTCGATGAGAAGGTTATCGAATTGCAAACTAAAGGGAAAACGGTGAGTCATTTAATCACAACAAAAAACGCCTATACATTTGATGTTGTAGTGAGTAATATGGATGTTGTACCCACGTATCGAAAGCTACTCCCAAAAGAAAAAGCACCCGAGAAAACACTTGCTCAAGAACGCTCAAGTAGTGCGCTCATATTCTATTGGGGAATTTCAAAAACATTTGAGCAATTCGATTTACATAACATCTTTTTCTCAGATCACTATCGCGAAGAATTCGATGCCATTTTTAAAAGCAAAACACTGCACGAGGATCCTACCATATATATAAATATTACCAGTAAACACACTGAGGAGGACGCCCCAAAAGGTTGTGAAAACTGGTTTGTTATGATCAATGCACCTGGTAATTATGGTCAGGATTGGGAAAAATTAATCCGTATTTCTAGGCAACGTATTCTATCAAAGCTGAGTACCCTTTTAGGAGAACCTATTGAACCGTTAATCCAATCTGAATATGTTTGGGACCCTAGAGGGATTGAAGCGAAGACCGATTCGTATCGAGGAGCGTTATACGGTGCATCTAGTAATCAAAGAATGGCTGCGTTTTTAAGACACCCAAATAAGTCTTCTAAGCTCAAGAACTTATATTTTTGTGGCGGATCTGTGCATCCGGGCGGCGGAATTCCCTTGTGCATTCAGTCTGGAAAAATCGTAAGTGAACTAATAAGTGAAGACATCTAGACCAGCCCTAACCACAAGTGTTCTTGCCTTTATTTGGCTACCTCATATTGTGGGTGCTTTAGGAATTAGTATCGGATTTCAAGAATGGTTTGTACAAAAAACCGTACTTAATCTATTAGCGTCTTTCGGTTTTTTCGCACTTTATTTTCCGGTTTCAAACAAACAACGTTGGACACTTTTTAGTCTTTTCTTTGTCGGTGGAATGCTTGTAGAATGGCTTGGGGTTCACTTTGGATACTTCTTTGGGAACTATTCGTACGGGAATAACCTTGGTCCGAAAATAGATGGGATCCCAATCATTATCGGCATATTTTGGGCAGTACTTACTTTTATAACCGCTAGAATCGCTAAAGGAGTTGCTTATAAAACCTCATCAATACTCATTCATGCAAGCATCGGAGCTAGTTTAATGGTGCTTCTTGACCTGCTTCTTGAAATCTTGGCCCCGCGATTTGATTATTGGACATTTATACCTATTAATCCACCTGTTGAAAACTATATCAGCTGGTGGGCGATAGGATTTGTTTTCCAACTGATTTTATTTTCTGTTGAAAAGAACAACTTTAGTTCAGATAGAGCTTCCCTAACGGTGTCTACTCACATTTACCTTGCCCAGGTTGTGTTTTTTGGGGCACTTGCGCTAATCGGATAATGTAATGGTAGTTCCGTCCCAAACACCAACAACTGCATAGGGCTGAAAACGACTGAATAATTCTTCACTGTACCAATTAAGCTTTCTAGTTTGTTTAATTGCACCGCGATGCGCATCTTTTCGATAGGCAAATGACTCCATGTCTGACATCGAGCTCCACAATGAAAATGTAGCCATATTTCTAAAAGGAATCTCTCCAATACCTTTGGTAAATCGAAGCCCTTCACTGTCAAAAACAGCGCGCTGAGTTGCAGGAACCGCCCTCCAAAACTTAAGCTGTAATCTGGTACGAATCGTAGCCCGAGTAATTACGGCTATAAGCGGATTATTCGAATCTAATTCCTCTGAAGGTTGAAAAGGATTAATTCCGTTCCACATACCCTTAGCTTCAATATTTTTCATATAAAATCGAAGTACTTCTGAGCAGCGACGCACATAAGCAGCGTATAGCGAAGAAGAATTAAAGAAGTAATCACACTGCTCCTTTGAGTTCCATATTTGCACCAATGCATACACTGAAAAATCTGGCCAAGGCGAGAATCCCTCCTTACCAGTACCCATCAAAAAAAATCGCTCCTGCCCTTCTACCTTTCGAAGCGGGGCACGAGCGAATTGCATCATAAAAAATGCCCAAACTCTAGTAACCGGTCGATCAAATCGGAAAAAGGTGATCGTCGTTACTTGGGCCATAGGATAAATTATGCGTTTTCTCTTTTGATCACATTTAAGGCTGAGCCTTCGATAAACCAACCAATTTGAGATTCATTATAACTGTGATTCACAGTTATAGTGTCACTACTACCATCTGAATGATTCAAAACAAGCGTTAACGGCTTTCCAGGGGCGAAACCATCAATATCGATAAAATCAAAGCGGTCATCTTCTCTAATAAGATCATAATCAGACTCATTTGCAAAGGTAAGAGCAAGCATTCCTTGTTTTTTAAGATTCGTTTCGTGTATACGAGCGAACGACTTTACAAGTACCGCTGCAACACCTAGATGTCTAGGCTGCATCGCAGCGTGTTCGCGCGAGGAACCTTCTCCATAATTGTGATCTCCAACAACGATAGAATATACTCCATTCGCTTTATAGACTCTTTGCGTATCAGGGACAGCGCCATATTCACCCGTTAATTGATTCTTAACTAGGTTAGTCTGTTTATTGAAAGCGTTTACTGCACCAATTAGTGTGTTATTTGCAATATTATCTAAGTGCCCTCTATAACGTAGCCATGGACCAGCCATTGAAATATGGTCTGTAGTACATTTTCCGAAAGCTTTAATAAGAAGTGGAATATTCTTTAGCTGCCCTCTGTCAATCGGGATGAACGGATCTAGCAATTGTAATCGCTGAGAATCCGAAGCAACTTTAACACTTACACCACTTCCATCTTCAAATGGAGCAACATACCCAGCATCCTCTACGGCAAAGCCCTCTGGAGGAAGTTCATAACCTCTTGGCTCGTCTAATCGCACTTCTTCACCTTCTTCATTGATAAGGGTATCAGTAAGGGGGTTAAAGTCAAGCCTACCAGCAATTGCAAGAGCAGTTACGAGCTCAGGTGATCCTACAAACGCAAGGGTATTAGGGTTTCCATCGGCCCGTTTGGCAAAGTTTCGGTTAAATGAATGAACAATCGTGTTTCTTGGCGCATCCGCTGCCTTATCACCGTACCGATCCCACATTCCAATACACGGGCCACATGCATTAGCGAAAACTGTTGCGCCAATAGCCTCAAACGTATCGATAAACCCATCTCTTTCAATAGTGTATCGAACCTGCTCAGAACCGGGGGTAATAGTGAATTTAGATTTTGTCTTAAGTTTTTTATCTGAAACTTGTTTAGCAAGTGAAGCCGCTCTGGAAATGTCTTCATATGAAGAGTTTGTGCAAGAACCTATTAGACCAACCTCGACTTGTAGCGGCCAATCATTTGCAACAGCCGCTTCAGCCATTTTAGAAATTGGAGTAGCTAAGTCTGGAGTAAACGGACCATTAAGGTGCGGTTCTAGTGTTGAAAGATCGATTTCAATTACGCTATCAAAGTACTTCTCAGGGTGAGCATATACCTCTGGGTCAGCCGTAAGGTGTTCTTTTACTGCGTTGGCAGCGTCTGCTACATCTGCTCTACCGGTGGCGCGAAGATAACGGTCCATCGACTCATCATATCCAAAAGTAGAAGTAGTAGCACCGACCTCAGCACCCATGTTACATATAGTGCCTTTTCCTGTACACGACATTGAGATAGCTCCCTCTCCAAAATACTCTATAATTGCACCAGTACCTCCCTTTACAGTTAGGATGTCAGCAACCTTTAGAATAACGTCTTTAGGCGCAGTCCAACCCGATAGTTTCCCTGTAAGTTTTACACCAATAAGTTTTGGGAATTTAAGTTCCCATGCCATACCCGACATTACATCGACAGCATCAGCACCACCGACACCTACAGCAATCATACCAAGACCTCCAGCATTTACGGTATGCGAGTCTGTACCAATCATCATCCCCCCAGGAAAAGCGTAGTTCTCGAGCACAACTTGGTGGATAATACCTGCACCAGGTTTCCAAAATCCAATTCCGTATTTATTTGAAATAGAACCTAAAAAATCAAATACTTCATTTGAGGTTTCATTCGCTCTTTTAAGATCCGCATCAGCACCTTGCTTTGCTTGAATTAAGTGGTCACAGTGAACCGTTGTTGGAACGGCAACTTTAGATTTTCCTGCATGCATGAACTGAAGCAAGGCCATCTGGGCAGTTGCATCTTGACACGCTACACGATCTGGAGTAAAATCTACGTAATCTACTCCGCGTTTAAAAACAGTTGTTGGGGTACCATCCCAAAGGTGACTATATAGTATTTTTTCTGAAAGCGTAAGCGGCTTTCCGGTAAGATTTCTTGCTGCCTCAACACGAGCACCCATGCGCTCGTAAACCGCTTTGATCATTTCAATATCAAATGCCATAAAAAGAGTGTTTAGTTGGGTAAAAATTTGAGTTGGTGAATTTACGAAATATCACTTATTTCTTAAGCCAATTACTCGTAAAATCACAGCTCTTCCGAGTATCATTAATTTGAACATACGTCTGCTCAATCGTGCTTGAAATCCAGTCTTCAATTAGCTTTCGTTCTTTGTCTGCTAAAGCAAGGTCTTTAATTTTTATATAGTCTCGAGAAAAGTCTGCCATATGTTCATCGTAGCGATTCGCGATTTTCATAATCTTAAACTTGGGTGCCCCTCCTCTGGGATCATCTTCACGGATCGGCGAAGAAATTTCTCCATCGCGTAAACGAGCTACTTGATTATATAGCGTAGGGTCCATATTAGTGAGCTCAAATCGAGCACTGTAATCCTGCGGATTCCTTAAAATTCCACCGTCATACTTCGTCTCTAGCTCATCAGAGAATTGAAGAGCGGCCTGTTCAAACGTGATTCGGTCAGCTAAAATTTCGGTTCGAATACTATCGAGCTCTAATCTTGCAGCCACAATCTGCTCATTTGAAATCTCAGGAACAATCAAAATGTGACGCAGATCAACCTCTTGACCCCGTATTTTCTCGACAAGAATAATATGATATCCAAATTGTGTCTCAAAGGGTTCAGAAATCTCACCCTCTCGGAGCGAAAAAGCAACATCTTTAAATTCCTTTACAAAAGGTGTTTCGCGCGTCATACTATAAGCACCTCCACTAGACTTTGAGCCCGGATCCTGCGAATATAACATGGCCTTTACACTGAAACTTGATCCATTCTCTAACACGTCTTGCCTAATTTGTTCAAGGCGTTGAATCACTCTACGTTTCTCATCTTCAGTGGGCTTGGGCTGTTTCACTATTTGAGCGATTTCAAGCTCTGAACCAAATGTGGGCCGTTTTGTGATCGGAATCTCATAGAAAAATTGGCGTACCTCTTCAGGAGTTACCTCTACGTCTCCAACGATCTTCATTTTCATTTTCTCTGCAAGCATTCTAAGCTTGTTAATTTCATACAATTCGTCTTTAAACGATTGAATATCAGATTGGTTGTAGAATTCTAGAACCTTTTCAACCGATCCGATCTGACTGGCGAGCTGTTGAATTTGCCGATCACTAGTAGCATTTACATCAGAGTCCGAAACAAGTAAGCTGTCTTGAACGGCCTGATGTGCATAAAGTCGATCCTCTAAGAGTTTTCCTAGTAGCTGGCAATCAGTAATTTGACCAATCTCCGCTCCCTGGTTTTCAATATCCACTTTTAGTTTCTCGATGTCAGAATCTAAAATCACATAATCCCCTACTACAGCAGCAACGCCATCTATTTTGACACGGACATTAGATTGTGCATGAACCCCTAAAGAAACAAGGGCTAAGCATACACCAGCAGTGCTAATCAAAAATTTCGAAATCACCTTTTCGTATGGCATCTTTAAGTAATTGGTTTTGAAGGTCTTCAATGCGTGTAAATTGTTTTCTGTTTGTTAAAATTTGTTTCAATTCGGGTTCAGCAAACTCAAAGGGAGCAATATCGCCTTTTTTTCTGGTTTCTAAGATTTGCGCGAAGTAATAACCTAAACTATCACTCAGGGTAAAATACTGGAATCCATTCAGATATTGTTCCGCATTTTGATAAGTAAGTGGTCTAAATGTCTCTATGATCGATGAGCTACGAACCCAAACTGAATCGTTGAGATAGACCTGTGTGAGATAATTATGGGTCTTTAAAGAATCAATATACCTTCGGTCCTCGGAATTGTACCGCTTAAAGCGCTTCTCAACCTCTTCTGGTTTTGTGTAACTGCTGCTGAGGGCAATAAAGCGAAGTTTAATTAGATCTTCTTCAAGTCGAAGAGAAGATTGTTCTTTCTCATAAATTAATCCTAATTCGTCTTGTTCAACAACAGTATCTACTTCAAAAGAACTAATCTGCTGATAATAGGCCTGAGAATACAGTTCAAGCCGGTAATTTTCAACCATTCGATCTAATTCCCATTGTTGTTCTTGTGACAAGTATTTAAGTGCATTCTCTAGTGTTAATCTTTTGTACGCCCATCTTTCAATATAGTCCTCTTTTGCAGCCAATAAACTAACTGAATCTTTGAGGTATGAAAAGTCGGGCAAATCAGAACGATACAAGTAAGCTCTACCCACGCGCGCTACTGCCTCCTTATTTGGTTCTTTCGAGACAATAAAGTCACAACTGACAAAAAAAACTGACAGCCCAAAAAATAAAAACCAAGAAGTTAGGCGACTCATAAGTTCAAAATTAAGAATAATGCTTGGTATCTTAGCCCTATGAATTCAAAACAACTTAGACTGGTTTGGGATTTTCGAGGGCCAGATTCTACTCCTACGGCGACACATTTCCTAGAGCACCTAAAATCTTATTTAAGTAGGCCAGAAAATAACATTGTTCAGTGGTCAGATACTGGTATAACTTCTCAAAACGAGCTATGGTCAAGCTGCTATCTCATAATACAAGAATCTAATCTTGAGAAGATTAAGACCGACTTAAAACCCCATAGAGGGAATTACCTTTGAGTATTATACAGGTTCTGCGAACAAATCAAAATCAGCCGCTTCATAAATTCGCAGCATCACAAAATCACCTACACGTAAAAAGAAGCGTTTAGCATCAACTAATACCTGATTATCCACTTCTGGTGAATCGAATTCGGTACGCGCAACGAAATAGCCTTCATCGATACGATCGACTAGACATCTATATACTTTTCCAACATGCCTTTGATTAAGTTCCCAAGAAATCTGACTTTGGATCTCCATAATCTCTGAAGCCCTTTGCTCCTTAACTTCTTCGGGAACGTCGTCTACTAAAGTATACGCGTGTGTATTCTCTTCATGAGAATAGGTAAAGCAACCGAGGCGATCAAACCGTGTTTGTTTTACCCAGTCTTTAAGTACGTTAAAGTCCTCTTCGGTTTCGCCAGGATACCCTACAATGAGTGTGGTTCGAATTGCCATGTTTGGAACTTGACTACGAAACTGCCTCAAAAGCTCATCGGTTTTCGCTTTTGTAGTCCCGCGTCGCATGCTTTTCAGAATAGGATCCGAAATATGCTGCAATGGAATATCTATATAATTACACACTTTCGGCTCCTCTGCAATAACCTGAAGAACATCGCTAGGAAACCCAGTCGGAAACGCATAATGTAACCGTATCCATTCAATACCATCAACCGATACAAGAGCTTTAAGAAGTTTCGCAAGCGCACGTTCTTTATATAAATCGAGTCCATAGAACGTTAAATCCTGCGCTATTAATATGAGTTCCTTGACCCCCTTCGCAGCCAACTTTTCGGCTTGTACGACTAGCTCCTCTATCGGAGTGGATCGATGCGTCCCTCGCATTAATGGGATGGCACAAAATGAACACGGACGGTCGCATCCTTCTGAAATCTTTAAATAAGCATAATGAGACGGAGTACTATTGAGCCGCTCCCCTATTAGTTCGTGCTTGTAATCCGCCCCAAGCGTTTTTAATAATTCCGGTAAATTTCGGGTGCCAAAGTAGCGATCTACGTCTGGAATCTCAGCTTCAAGATCTGCTTTATAACGCTCACTTAAACAGCCTGTCACATAAACTTTTTCAACCTTACCTTGCTGCTTCTGATCTACAAAGTGCAAAATCGTATCAATACTCTCTTGTTTTGCATTAGCAATGAAACCACAAGTATTGATTACCACAATTTCTCCCGCTCCTTCATGAACAACCTCCTTGCCTGAAGCGGTCAATTGACCACTCAACACCTCTGAATCATAAATGTTTTTGCTGCACCCTAGAGTAACTACGTTAATTTTTTTTGGGCGGATGGACTTTGTTCTCATGATTTCACTTCAAAAAAGGTTTCAATAAATCGCTTAGCATCAAAAGGCTGTAAGTCTTCAATTCCTTCACCAACACCGATGTAGCGAACAGGTATGTTAAACTGATCGGAAATACCTAATACAACTCCGCCTTTAGCTGTTCCATCTAATTTAGTAACTGCTAATGAGGTAACTTCAGTAGCTGCACTGAACTGTTTCGCTTGTTCAAAGGCATTTTGACCTGTAGAGCCATCAATAACCAACATAACCTCATGAGGAGCGTCTGCAACCACCTTTGATAGTACTCGCTTAATTTTCGAAAGCTCGTTCATTAGGTTAATTTTATTATGTAACCTTCCGGCGGTATCTATTAAAAGAACATCAACCTGAGCAGCAACTGCCCTGTTGACCGCTTCAAAAGCAACTGCAGCAGGATCTGTGTTCGCATCCAATTTTACTAAAGGAACATTCGCACGATCTGACCAAACCTCTAACTGATCTACCGCAGCAGCCCTAAAGGTGTCTGCAGCGGCAAGCATTACTTTTTTACCCTCTTGAGACCAGCGCTTAGCTAGCTTTCCAATAGTAGTAGTTTTGCCTACACCATTTACACCTACTACCAAAATAACTTGAAGCTTGCCGTCAACGGTTTCAGAATCAGAAGCAGGGTTTTTAGTAATTAGCAAAGAGCTAATTTCCTCTTTAAGTAAGCTGTTTAGCTGATCAGTACCGAGGTACGGATTACTTTTAACTCGAGCTTCAAGTCGTTCAATAATTTTAAGCGTAGTGTGCACACCGACATCTGATGAGATGAGTACTTCTTCTAATTCATCTAATACATCGGCATCAATTGTTTTCTTACCAGCAACTGCAACAGCCACTTTTGAAAAAAAACCTTGCTTAGATTTCTCTAAACCCTTGTCTAGAGCTTCTTTATTATCGCCACTAAACCATCGATCAAATAATCCCATTGCGTAAAATTAAGTATGGTTAACGCATAAAAAAAGCCGCAGGCTGCGGCTTTTATTTTTTTAATAGATATAGTTATTTTGAGCCCAACCAGTCATTTACTAGTTCAGGAGCCATAACAGATTCTACGAAAGTATACGCACCAGTTTTTGGTGAGCGAACCATCTTAATTGCCTTAGTAAGACGTTTTGAACTAGTCTGTAACGATGCTACGGTTTTCTTTGCCATTACTTGATTTCTTTATGAACCGTCATTTTTTTCAAAATCGGGTTGAATTTCTTAATTTCTAAACGATCTGGAGTATTCTTTTTATTTTTTGTGGTAATATAACGAGAAGTACCTGGCATACCCGAGGTTTTGTGCTCGGTACACTCTAAAATAACTTGAACTCTATTCCCTTTCTTTGCCATGGCTACTTACTTATTTAATGAAACCTTTAGCCTTTGATTCTTTAAGAACCTCGGTAATTCCTTTTTTATCAATAATCTTTACTCCTTTTGACGAAACGTTAAGGGTTACCCATCGATCTTCGCCTGGAACGTAAAATCGTTTCTTACTGATGTTCACATCAAAACGACGTTTCGTTTTGTTAATCGAGAACGATACATTGTTACCGAACATCACTTTCTTTCCAGTAACTTCACAAATTTTCGCCATCGCAATTGTTCTTTAATCCTGTTTTAAGAGTGTGCAAATGTAGTAGTTAAAATAGAATTGCACAAGAGCCGTCTTATAATTTTAGCAATTCTGTGTAAATGAGTTCTAAGGCTTTATTCACACTACGCTGAACAACCCGTTCTCTATGTGTTCCCATACTAAACGAGTTGGCCATAACCCCTGCTTTGGTGGCTAGTGCAATGAACACTTCACCAATTGGCGCTGTTGAATCCCCCTTAGAAGGACCAGCATTACCGGTTGTAGCAACCGCAAGGTCAGCACCACTTTTCTCGAGAGCCGCTTTTGCCATGGCAGAAGCAACCTCAGCACTTACCACGCTATACTTCTGAATCAATGATTCAGAGACACCTAAAACGTTAACTTTCATATCCGTAGCATACGTCACGTAAGAACCTAAAAAATAAGCAGATGAACCCGGAATCGAAGTGATTGCCCCTGCAATTCTGCCAGAAGTAAAGCTTTCAGCAGCAACAATAGTTAGTTTTTTATCGGAAGCAACCTTTCCAATTCTTGCCTCTAGGCCTCCATCGGCTTCCTCTCCACTATAGGCATCCGAAAATCGCTCCTTTAACACCTCAGCAATTCGATCCATTTCTTGTTGAGCAGTCTTTTCTTCAGCTGCAGAAACGTTTGCAGATATTCGCAATCTAACCCGTCCAAAGTTGGGTAGATAGGCAAGCGAGAAGCCTTGCGGAAGATTGTTTTCAATATCTTCAATACGTTCAGCCAGTGCGCTCTCACCTAAACCATAAGTCAGCAATGTCTTGTTTAGAATCACCCTTCTTCCTTCAAGTAACTGAAGCTTAGGAAGCACTTTATTCTCAAATAGTGATTTCATTTCAAAAGGAACCCCGGGCAAAAAAACGGTATCAACACCATCTTTGGCAAACCACATTCCAGGGGCAGTTCCATGTTCATTAAACAACACCTCACAGGTCTTCGGAAGTAATGCTTGATCTCTATTATTTTGATTCATTGGAACCTTAATGTAGGTTGCAAACAAATGCTTTAAATGATCATAAACAGACTCGTTAAACTCAAGGCTTGTATTAAAAAACTGGCAAATAGCATTTTTGGTAACATCGTCTCTAGTCGGACCAAGTCCTCCAGTAACAATAATAAGTGACGCCCTATTATTAGCCAAGGTCAATGCGTCCACTATTGCCTTCTCCGTGTCGCGACAAGTACTGATATAATCTACTCGTATTCCTAAACGGGTTAGCTCTGCGCCCAAGTATGCCGCATTGGTATTCGTGATTTGCCCAATTAGGATTTCATCGCCAATACTGAGAATCTCTGCAACGAGTTGCCCATTCATTTAACCCCTATCTTGAAAAAAGATTCTTGCTTAATAAAACCCTCCAACGTATCTCCAGGTGCAACTGGCCCAACGCCAGCAGGTGTTCCTGTAAATAGAACATCTCCCTTTTTGAGCGTAAAAAATTGCGAAACATACGAAATGAGTTCATCAATTTTCCAAAGCATCAGAGCAGTTGATCCACTTTGAACAATCTCACCATTCTTGTGTAGACTGAAAGAAAGTGCATCTAATTCTTCATATGTAGATTTATCTACCCACTTACCAATAACTGCCGATCCGTCGAACGACTTCGCTTTTTCCCACGGTAGCCCCTTGGCTTTTAACTCATCTTGAACATCCCGCGCTGTAAAATCAATTCCTAAACCAATCTCTTGGTAATATTTATGAGCAAATTCCTTCGCAATATGTTTTCCAACTTTAGTAATCTTTACCAGTATTTCTACTTCATAGTGTACATTCGAACTAAATGGAGGAATGTAAAAATCTTGCTCTTTCGGCAATACTGATGAATCCGCTTTGATAAAAACAACCGGATCTTTAGGGCGCTCATTTGCCAGCTCTTCTATGTGGGCAGTGTAATTTCTTCCAATACAAATTAGTTTCATAACACGGAGTTTTAATCAATTAAAATAGGTGCCCATCTTAATTTGGGTCAAAATCTTTTTGGTATACAGTGGAAAATCTGCGCCTAGCATCCACCCAAAATAGCCTGGTTCTTTGTCAAGTACCTCTAACACACGAACTCCTTTGTGTTTTCCAAAATTAAATATCGGCTGCCCGTCTTCATCTAAGACAATCATAGCTGCAAAATCAACCCTGTCTTTTCTGGAGGTGAATTCAGCAAGTGATTTAACCTCTTGCGGCAAATCGGCATATCGATCTAATTGAGCTAGAAGCACTTCATAAGTCGCGAAGGTGTCTGCCGAGGCGCTATGGGCATCTTCAAGGCTTTTATTACAATAAAAACGGTAAGCAGCTGAAAGCGTGCGCTGCTCCATCTTGTGGAATATAGTCTGCACATCGACAGAGGCCATTTTTTTAAGATCTACATCTACAGAGGCTCTAAGTAACTCTTCAACCAGCATCGGAATGTCGAAGCGATCAGAATTAAAGCCAGCTAGATCCGAATCTTTAATCCAAGTGTACACCTCATGAGCAATTTGCTTAAAGATAGGCTCGTTAGCAACCTTTTCATTCGAAATACCATGAACAGCAGTAGCTTCTGCGGGTATGGGCATCTCAGGATTAACTAACCAAGTTTGCTGCTTTCTGGTCCCGTTGGGAAATAGCTTTAGAATAGAAATTTCTACAATTCGATCCCTGACAATGTTGATGCCCGTAGTTTCTAGATCAAAGAAACACAGCGGCTTTAAAAGTTTTAACGACATGAAATCGAATTTAAGGTTGTATCCTGCTTAAACCTTGCGGTCGGCAGGCCACTGCTCCAATAGATCAGCAATATATTTTATAAACAAGCCCCCAAGAGCGCCATTCACTACGCGATGATCATAAGAATGGGATAAAAACATCTTATGACGGATAGCGATGAACTCGCCCTGATCGGTCTCTACCACAGCAGGAATTTTGCGGATCGCTCCTATGGCCAATATACCCACTTGAGGTTGGGGAATAATTGGAGTTCCCATTACACTACCAAACGAGCCAATATTCGTAATAGTATAGGTCCCTTTCATTACCTCATCGGGCTTTAAAGCACCCGATCTAGCTCTAGCTGCCAAATCATTTACTCGTTTGGCCAATCCCACTAAGTTTAGGGTGTCTGCATCACCAATCACTGGAACAATAAGATTACCATCGGATAAGGCAGTTGCCATTCCTATATTAACAGCAGATTTCTTTATAATATTCTTGCCGTCAAACTGAATATTCATCATTGGGTATGCCTTTAGGGCTTTAGCAACGACTTCAAAAAATAGCGGTGTAAACGTTAATTTTTCTCCGTGCAGGCGCTCGAATTCAGTCTTTACCTTCGCTCTCCATTCCACTACCCGTGTCATATCAACCTCAATAAAACTTTGAACGTGGGCAGCAGTTTGTAAACTATGCGACATGTGGTCGGCTGTAAGTCGCGTCATTCGACTAAGCTCGATAATTTGGTCATCAGCATCGGCTTTTATCGAACTTGACAATTCAGGTTTTTGAAGGGGTGGAACAGGTGTAGATTTAGCTATTAGCTCCGCTACTGTGTCAGCGGCTACAGTAGTCTTCGATCGCCGCTCGAGATAGGCCATCATATCATGTTTGGTGATCCTTCCATCAAGACCACTACCTATAATTTGTCCCAATTCTTGTTCTGAAATACCTTCTTCGGCTGCAATACTTCGGACTAAAGGAGAGATAAAACCTTTAGGCTGTCCGCTAGGCTGAAGTGCACTAACTACCTCATTCACGGCAGATTCTATAGCGACTGAAACAGGTTCATTATCAACAGCTTCACCGCTGTTTTGTTCCGGCAAAGACTCGGTATTAGAAACTACAACTTCTGTATCGGGTGTATCCGCTACAAACGTCTCTGGCACAGACTGGTCAGTTTCAACCACTGCCAACACCTCACCCACCTTTGCAACCTGATCAACAGAAAATAATTGTTTGACCAATATACCCGAGAATTCACTAACTACCTCTGAATCTACTTTATCGGTGGCTACCTCTACAATTACCTCATCGGCTTCTACCCGATCACCAACTGATTTAACCCAGGAGGTAATCGTAGCTTCTGCAACACTTTCACCCATTTCGGGTAGTCGAATTTCAATTTTCGCCATGGGTGCAAAGTTAATAATTATCCATTACCATATTTTAGCGGTATCCGATTGCTTATGCTTCGCCCAAGGGTGATTTCATCGGCGTATTGCAACTCATCACCTACCGCAATCCCTCTAGCTATAGTGGTAAATTTCAAGTCAAACTCTACCAATTGCTTGTAGATATAGAAGTTAGTGGTATCGCCTTCCATGGTAGTTGGCAGGGCCAGAATAATTTCAACAACGTCC